>JBCCPW010000230.1:0-6284 GCA_039024735.1 Bacteroidota bacterium | reverse complement strand
GCGTCCGGCGGGCGAGTGGAACACGGCCCGGATCCGCGTGGAGGACGGCACGATCACGCACCGCCTCAACGGGGAGACCATCGTGAGGGCCGAGCGCGGCACCGAGGCGTGGCAGGCCCGCGTGGCGGCCAGCAAGTTCCGTGACGCCGCCACGTTCCCCGGCTTCGGGACCCGCACGAGCGGCGCCATCGCTCTGCAGGACCACGGCGACCCGGTGGCTTTCCGCTCCATCCGCATCCGACGGCTCTAGCCGCTCCTAAGACATGGACGCTCACTCCGCAGCTGTTGACCGGCGTCGCCTATTCGTTGGGTCGTGCGTCGCGCTGATTTCGACCTCCACCATCTTCGCAGTGATCGGGGCCGCAATGGGACCTCTACGCGGAGAGTTCGGACTCTCTAACGCACAGGCTGGGTGGATCGGCGGCGCTGCAACGGTCGGCTTCACGATCCCTATGCTCGTGCTTGGAGGCTTCATTGACCGCCTCGGGATGCGTCGCGTAATGACGCTCGCCCTTGTTTGTCACCTCCTCGGCGTGCTGCTGATGATCCTGGCCGCGCCGCTGGCCAAAGGTACAGCCTTCGGTGTCCTCGTGGCAGGGGCACTCGTGCTTGCCATCGGGAACGGGTGTGTGGAGGGCGCCTGCAATCCTCTCGTGACGGCGCTATACCCTGAGGACAAGACGGTTAAGCTCAATCAGTTTCATGTCTGGTTCCCCGGCGGCATTGTACTCGGCGGGTTGGGCGTCTACGTGCTCGACGCGCTCGGCATTGGCTCGTGGCAACTCTACCTCGGACTAGTTCTCATTCCAACTGTCACCTACGCGTTCCTCTTCTTTAGGCAGGAGTTCCCGCGAACCGAGCGTGTCGAGCGCGGCTTCACAGACACCGAGATGTGGCGAGCCTCACTTCTGAGTCCGTTCATGCTCCTCATGCTCGGGCTCATGGCGATCACTGCGTCAGTCGAGCTTGGTCCCAACCGATGGGTGCCAACGTTTGTGGAGGGCGCGGGGCTACCGGGCATCTTGGTACTCGTTTACATCTCAGGTCTCATGGCGGTCCTTCGCTACTTCGCGGGCGCTGCTGTTCATCGTCTTCAGCCGACGGGAGTCCTCCTCGGGTCATCGGTCTTGGCGGGAGTTGGCCTCTTTGCACTTAGCAGTGTGAGCGGGTTTCTCCCTGTCCTCGCTGCAGCTACTATCTTTGCTCTCGGTGTAACGTATTTCTGGCCCACGATGTTGGGCGTTGTCGCTGAGCGGAACGTGGCAGGAGGCGCACTTGCGCTTGCACTCATGGGCGGAATGGGCATGGCGGCCACGGGGCTCGTCGCGACGCCTGTTATCGGCGAGATCGCGGACTCGTATGCGTATGAGGAACTGCCGCCTGCCGAAACTGGCGCCGCTCTCGCCGCGGCGGCGGCCGAGATCGAGGCTGCCGTCACGACGGCTCCTGACGAAGCACGCGCGAGGGATTTGGCGGCCGCTGCTACTGCCATCGGTACCGTAGCGGAAGCGCACCGACAAACCGGTGTGCTTCCCGAGGGCGAGACGACCGAGGCCCTTCGCGTTGCGGCTGGGTCGGGCGTGGAGGGCGACGGTGTCGCCGAGGCTGCGTTCCTGCTCAGCGCCGCTGATGGAGTTGGCGGCCGGATGGCTTTCCGCTGGATGGCTCTCCTCTCCTTCATCATGGCGCCCATCTTCGCAGCGATGTGGTGGCGTTCCGGTCAGATGCGGCGTGCCCAACGGGCCTCCACCGATCCCGCCTCGGTGCCCGCCCTGTCGTAGTCCGATCCGCCTCGGCACCGAGGCGGCCCCACCCGCTCGCCCCATGAACCGTCGTGACTTCGTCCGCACCACCGCCGCTGCCGGCGCGGCGCCCCTCGTCGTCCCGCGCCACGTGCTCGGGGCGACCGGCCGCACCGCCCCGAGCGACACCGTCCGCCTCGGTGTGATCGGCGGCGGGGGCATGGGCGCACACAACGCCGCCGCGCTCGTCCGCCGGGACGACGTGCGGATCGTCGCGATGGCGGACGTGGAGCCGACCCGCGCGATGAGCGCCGCGCAGGGCCGCGCCTCCTCCGATGATCCGAGGCAGCGCCGCCGCGGTCGCGCGCTCGTCGAGGCGTATGAGGCCGCCCAGCGCTTCACGGACTACCGCGAGATGCTCGCCTCGGTGGACGACCTCGACGCCGTCATCGTCGCGACGCCAGACCACATCCACGCGCACGCGGCCATGATGGCGCTGCACCGAGGGCTCCACGTCTACGTCCAGAAGCCGCTCGCGGTCACGGTGGAGGAGTGCCGGATGCTTCGCCTCCTCGCGCACGTGCAGTCAGCCAACGGCGTCGTCACGCAGATGGGCAACCAGGGCCATTCCGGCGACGACGGCCGCCGCGTGGTGGAGATCGTCCGCGCGGGCGTGCTCGGGCCGGTCCGCGAGGTGCAGGCGTGGACCAACCGCCCGAACGGCTGGTGGCCGCAGGGCGTCCCGGCCAGCGCGCCCGAGGCCGTGCCCGATGGCGTCGCGTGGGACCTCTACCTCGGCCCCAACGAGCCGCAGCCCTACCGCCCCGGCATCCACCCGTTCGGGTGGCGCGGCTGGGTCGGTTTCGGGACCGGATCCCTCGGCGATATGGGCGCGCACCTCGTGGACTTCCCCGTCTGGGCGCTGGACCTCCCGCTCCCGCACCGCGTCGAGACGCGGCACACGCCCTGGGGCGGCGGGCACGAGGCCAAGGACACCTACCCCCTCGCGACGATCACCACGTACGACTTCCCCCGCCTCGGGCCCGAGGCGGGCGAGGCCAACGCCGGGCAGCCGCTCCGCATGACGTGGTACGACGGCGGCCTGCTTCCGCCCACGCCGGTCTCCGCCCCCGAGGGCTTCACGCTGGACCCCAACGGCGGCGTGATGCTCATCGGCGACCGGGGAACCCTCGTCCACGAGACGTACGGCTCCAACCCCCGCTTCCTTCCCGCCACCGACCGTCTCGACCTCGCCCGCGAGGCCTCCGACGTGCCCCGCACGCTCCCGCGCATCGAGGGCGGCCACGAGGCCAACTGGATCCGCGCGATCCAGGGCGAGGAGGCCGCCTCGTGCCCCATCGCGTACGCCAGCCACCTCACGGAGATCATGCTGCTCGGCGTCTCCGCGATGCAGGCGGGCCATCCGCTCCAGATCGCCGACGATGGCCGGGTGCTCAACGCGCGCGGCGTGCTCGGCCGCGACTATCGCGCCGGGTGGCACCCGCTCAACGACGTGGGGTGATCGCTTCCGCCTCGGCACCGAGGCGGACGCCTGATTGCGATCCGTACAGACGCCCTGCGGGGCGTCTCTTCCGTTCCCGCCTCGGTGCAGACGCCCCACGGGGCGTCTCTATCGTCCCCGCACTCATGAACCGCCGCCGCTTCCTCCGCGCCTCTGGCACCGCGCTCGCCACGGCCGCCCTCCTCGGCCCGACGGCCTCTCGCGCCTGGGCCGCCGCCCACGCCGCGGGCCTGCCGGATGCGCTGGGGATCCAACTCTACACCGTCCGTGATCGGCTCCCGGGCGACATGAACGGCGTGCTGGAGATGCTCTCACGGTTTGGCTACACCGAGGTGGAGACGGCGGGCTATCACGGGCGCTCGCCCGAGGTCGTCGCCGCCGTGCTCCAAGCGCACGGCCTCACGGCGCCCGCCGCTCACGTCGGCCTGGACGCCCTCCGTGCCGATCTCGACGCCGCCCTGACCGACGCGCAGACCGTGGGGCACCGATACGTGGTGGTCCCGTGGCTCGCGCCAGACGAGCGGACCTCGCGCGATGGGTACCTCGCCCTCGCCGACGACCTCAACGCGATGGGCGAGCGGGCACGTGCAGCGGGCGTGACGCTCGGCTACCACAACCACGACTTCGAGTTCGACACCTTCGGCACTGACCGCCCGGCGTACGCTGACCTCGTGGAGCGGCTGGACCCGGCCCTCGTGGTGCTGGAACTGGACCTCTACTGGGCACACGTCGCGGGGTACGACCCGGTGGCGCTGTTCGAGCGCTACCCCGGCCGCTTCCCGCTCTGGCACGTCAAGGACGGCGCGGGCGCCGACATGGCGCAGACCGTGGTGGGGCAGGGCGCCCTTGATTTCGAGGCGATCTTCGCCGCGAGCGAGACCGCCGGACTGCGCCACGCCATCCTCGAGGCGGACGCCCCTTCTGACAGCCTCGCCTTCGCCCGCGAGAGCCTCGCCTACGTCGAGTCGCTTCGCGGCTGACCTCTCTCGCCTCGGTGCGCCCACACAGGCACCGAGGCGGACCGCCCCCCTGACCCCGTGCCTCTGACTCGACCCCTGCGCGCCGGAATGGTCGGCGGCGGCCCCGGCGCCTTCATCGGCGAGGTCCACCGCCGCGCGATGCGCCTCGACGGCCTCGCGACGCTCGTCGCGGGCGTCTTCTCCTCCGATCCCGAGACCTCCCGCCGCCACGCCGCCACCCTGGGCGTGGAGCGCGCCTACGGCTCCTTCGAGGAGATGGCCGAGGCGGAAGCCGCACGCGAGGACGGCATTGAGGTCGTGAGCATCGTCACGCCGAACTGGCTCCACGCGCCCGCCGCCCTCGCGTTCATCACACGCGGCATCTCCGTCGTCTGCGACAAGCCGATGACCACCACCCTCGCGGACGCCGAGGCGCTCGTCCGCGCCGTCCGCGAACACGACGTGCTCTTCGCGCTGACGCACAACTACACCGGCTACCCGCTCGTCAAGCACGCCCGCGCGATGGTCCACCGAGGCGACATCGGCGAGGTGCGGAAGGTGGTCGCGGAGTACAGCCAGGGCTGGCTCTCGCAGCCCATCGAGCAGGACGGGATGAAGCAAGCCGTCTGGCGGACCGATCCGACGAAGGCGGGCGCGGGGGCGCTGGGCGACATCGGCTCCCACGCCGAGAACCTCGCGGCGTACGTCACCGGCCTCTCGCTGGATCGCCTCTGCGCCGACGTGCGGACGTTCGTGGAGGGCCGCGCCGTGGACGATGACGCGAACATCCTCCTGCGGTATGCGAATGGCGCGGGCGGCGTGCTCCACTGCTCCCAGGTCGCCGCCGGTCTGGAGAACGACCTCCGTCTCCGCGTCTCTGGCACCGAGGGCACGCTGACGTGGCGCCAGGAGCAGCCCAACGAGCTTCAGTTCCATCCGCGCGAAGGCGCCGCGCGCGTGATCCGTCGCGGTCACGACCATCTCGCGCCCGCCGCCCAGCACGCCAGCCGCCTCCCGCCCGGTCATCCGGAGGCCTTCCACGAGGCCTTCGCGACCGTCTACAGCAACGCGCTCCGCACCCTCCGTGCACGCCTCGCGGGCGACGCGCCCGACCCGCTCGACCTCGACTTCCCGACCGTCGAGGACGGCGCGCGTGGCGTCCACTTCATCCAGACCGCGCTGGAGAGCGGGCGTCAGCACGCCTGGGTGGACGCCCGCTACGACGCCACCTCCTGACCCGTCCCGCCTCGGTGAGTCCACCGAACGCACCGAGGCGGAGCGACCCCACCCTGTGTCCATGTCTCTCCGACCTGCCCTCGCCGCGCTGGCGGTTCTCCTCGCCATGCCACTCGCCGCGCAGCCGCTCACCGTCGAGTCGCCCGACGGGCGGACCGTCGTCACCGTTCACACCGCCGGAGACCTCGCCTACAGCGTCACCTACGACGGCGAGCCGCTCATCGACCGCTCCCGCCTCGGTGTTGTCCTGGGCGATGGCGACGTGCTCGGCGGCGCGATGCGCGTCGTGGACACCGAGCAGCGGACGCACGACGAGACCTGGGAGCAGCCCTGGGGCGAGGTTCGCGAGATCCGCGACCACCACACCGAGCGGACCGTGCGCCTCGTCACCACCGACCGCCCCGTCCGCCGAATGAACCTCGTCGTGCGCGTGTTCGACGGCGCCGTCGGGTTCCGGTACGAGTGGCCCGAGCAGGTCGGCCTCGGCGCGTTCGAGATCATGGACGAGCTGACCGAGTTCCGCATCGCGGGCAACCCGGCCACGTGGTACATCCGCGCGCAGGAGGAGAACCGCTACGAGTACCTCTACGAGGAGATGCCGCTCTCGCGGACGCCCCACCTCGTGCACACGCCGCTCACGATGCAGTGGCCGGAGGGCGGGCCGGTCGTGTCCATCCACGAGGCGGCGTTGGTGGACTACGCCGGGATGTCGCTCCAGCGCGTGGGCCGCACGGCACTCAAGGCGCACCTCACGCCGTGGAGCACCGGTGTGGCGGTCTACGCCGAGGCGCCGCATCGCTCGCCCTGGCGGATGGTCCTCATCGG
>JBCCPW010000229.1:0-6285 GCA_039024735.1 Bacteroidota bacterium | reverse complement strand
CGAGACGCCCACGTCGTCCAACAGGTCATCGAGAGTGAACAGCCCGGTGCGGCCTCGGATCCACTCTGCGGCGCAGACCGCCCCGACCGCGAACGCCCGACGGTCCTTCGCGCGGTGCGTGATCTCGATTTGGTCCACGGCGCTGTCGAAGCTGACGGTGTGGTCGCCGAAGACGGGCCCGGCGCGGGCGCTGGTGACGTGGAGTGCCTCGGGCGCGATGGGACCGTGCTGCGTCTCCGCCTCGGTGCGAGTCTTTCGCGCGAGGCCGTCGCGGACGGTCTTTGCCAGCGCGAGGGCGGTGCCGCTCGGCGAGTCCACCTTGCCGGTGTGGTGGACCTCGTGGATCCAGGCGTCGTAGTCCTCCAACGCGTCCACGAGCGGAAGCATCGCGTGGAGGGCGCGCTGCACGAGGGCGACGCCGAGCGAGAAGTTCGGCGCGTAGAGCACGCCGTTCTGGCCCTCGTCCACCCACTCGCGAACCGTCGGGAGGTCGTCGTACCAGCCCGTCGTGCCGACGACGGCGTCCACGCCCCAGAAGGCGTACTGGTGGAGGTGATCCAGCGCGAGGTCCGGCGTGGTGAAGTCGATGCAGACGGTGGCGCCGTTCAGCGCCTCAGGGTCGCGAGAGGCGAGGAGGGGATTGTCAGCGTCGAAGCGCGCGGCGATGGTGTGACCGCGCTCTGCCGCGACGGCCTCCACGGCCTGTCCCATCCGTCCGGTGCCGACGAGGGCGAGGTGCATGTCAGTGGGTCAGAGGTCAGTGCGTCCGCCTCGGTGCCGAGGCGGGAGGAGGTGAGACGACTCGTGGGGCGTTCGTAGGTGTCATCCCGAGCGAAGCCCCGTAGCGTGGGGCGCAGCCGAGAGATCTGGCTGCTCGTTGTCGCGAGGTCGCAGGAACGCTGCGAGCATCCAGCTTGCAGATCCCTCGACTCGCTGCGCTCGCTCGGGATGACACAGCATAGGCGTGCGTGCTCGTCACCGCATGGCCTCCGCCGCGCGGACAATGTCTGCCAGCAGCACCGAGGCGGTCACGTCGGCGCTGGCGCCGGGGCCGCGCAGGAGCAGCGGGACCGGCGTGTAGCGCGCGGTGTGGAAGGCCACGAGCACCTCGGCGCCTCGAAGCGTGCCCAGGGGCTCGTCCGGCGCGACCGGCTCCACGCGGGCCGAGATCGCGCCGGAGGTGTCCAGCCGGGCGACGACCTGGAGGGGCCAGCCCTCGGCCATGCGCTCGCGCCACGCCGCGTCCGCCTCGGGGAGGCGCTCCCAGAACGCGTCGAGCGGGACGCTCTCCAGGCCCTCCGGGACGAGCGAGGCCACGTCGGCGTCGGCGGGATCTGCGGGGAGGCCCATCTCTCGCGCCAGGAGGGCCAGCTTGCGGGCCACGTCGCGGCCGGAGAGGTCGTCGCGCGGGTCGGGCTCGGTCAGCCCCGCGTCCCTCGCCCGGCGGACAGCCTCCGAAAAAGGAACGCCCTCGTGCATCGCGCCCATGACAAACGCGAGCGTGCCGGAGAGCGCGCCCTCGATCTCGCGGACCGTGTCGCCCGTGCGGACCAGATCGCGGAGGCGAGCCACCACGCCCAGGCCCGCGCCGACCGCCGTCTCGTACAGGTAGGGCACCTCACCGAGGCGGGCGGCCTCCTGCGCCTCGCGCCATGCCTCGATGGGCGCAGCGGTGGCCGATTTGTTCGGCGTCACGACGGCGATCCCGGCGCGTAGCAGGTCGGCGTGGGACGCCGCGACGGCCGCGCTCGGCGTCGCGTCCACCACCACGAGACGCTCCACGCGCGCCTCGGTGAGGTGCCGGACGATCTCCGGCAGTCCCGCCTCGGTACCGAGGCGGAGGGCGTCCACGGCGCGGGCGGAGTCGATCCCGTCCAGGTCCAGGTGGAAGCGGCGGGAGTCGGCGAGGCCGATGAGCTTCAGGTTCAGCCCGTCGGCGCGAAGGGCGTCCTGGCGCGAGGCGAGAAGCGCGAGGAGCTTGCGGCCCAGCCCCCCGGCGCCGATGACGGCGACGTGAGCGCGGATCCGACGGAGGGCGAACGCTTCGTGCAGCGCCGTGATCGCGGCGACGGCGTCGCGGTCGGCGACGGCACAGGAGATGGCGTGGTCGCTCGCGCCCTGCGCGATGGCGCGAACGTCCACGTGTGCCCGCCCGAGCGTCGCGAAGAGCCGCCCCGCGAGCCCGGGCGAATCGGCGAGGTGGGCGCCAACCGCTGCCACGACCGCCGCGCCTCCGTCGCACGTCACTCCGACCACATCGCCGCGTTCGATCTCGCGCGCGAGTCGCTGTCGGAGGAGGTCGGCCGCGCGCTCTCCGTCGGCCTCACGGGTGGCGAAGCACAGCGATCCCTCGGCGGAGGCCTGCGCCACCATGTAGACCGGAACATCCGCGGTGGCGAGAGCGGTGAAGGCCCGCGCGAGGAGATCGGCCACGTCCAGCGAGGCCCCCCCGAGAACGCGCACGAGGGCCGCCGCGCGGACGGCCGTGAGGGCGTGGATGCGTCCCGGCCCCGCCTCGTCCTCGCGTCCCACCGTCGTGCCCGGATCGTCGGGGGCGAGGGTATTGGTGATGCGGAGCGGGATGCCCTCGCGCAGGAGTGGGCGCATGGTGCGCGGGTGCAGCACCTTCGCGCCGAAGTGGGCCAGCTCCGCCGCGGCGCCGTAGCTCAGGCGAGGCAGCGTGAACGCCTCGGGCACGAGACGCGGGTCGGCGGAGAGCACGCCGCTGACGTCGGTCCAGATGACGACCTCGCGCGCACCGAGGGCGCCGCCGAAGAGGGTGGCGGTGTAATCCGAGCCGGAACGCCCGAGGGTGGTCCGCACGCCGTCGGCCGTGGAGCCCACGAAGCCGGTCACGACCGTGACGGTCTGCTCCGGCGTCTCCACCATCGTGCGGCGCACGAGGCGGGTCGTCGTCTCCATGTCCACCGTCGCCTCGTCAAACCGGTCGTCGGTGCGGATGAGGTCGGTCGCGTCGAGGTCCACGGCGTCGTGCCCGGCGGCGCGGAAGGCGGCGACCACGAGCGGCGCGCTCGCGCGCTCTCCGGCGGTGATCACAGCAGCGCGGACGCGAGGCGTGCACTCGCGCAGCAACGAGACCCCGTCCAGCAACTCCCCGACCTGGCCGAACAGGTCACCGAGGCGGGCGGAGAGGGCGGGCCGTTCCGCCTCGGTCGCCAGGTCGGCGAGGGCCACCTCGTGCCGCTTCCGGATGGCACCGAGGCGGTCGCGATGCTCGCCGGTTCGGTCCACGGCATGGTCGATGGCCGCGAGGAGGTCGTCGGTGACGCCCCCGAACGCGCTCACGACGACGACGCGTCGGTCTCCGTCCGTCTCGGGTCCGGTCGCGAGGTCCACGACGCGGCGCACGCGCTCCGGCGTGCCGACGGAGGTGCCGCCGAACTTGGCGACGTGGAAGGGACGGGGCATGAGCAGAGGGGCAACCGGTGGAAGCTACCGGCGCCCTCGCGACACCGGGGTCCCGCCTCGGCACTTCCGCCTCGGCACCGAGGCGGGGGCGTCGTCTTCAAGCGCTGTCCATTGACCCCTCGCGCGGGTGCTCCGTATCCTGATGGTCTCGGGGCTATAGCTCAGTTGGTAGAGCGCCGCAATGGCATTGCGGAGGCCAGCGGTTCGAATCCGCTTAGCTCCACATCGTCGCAGCAGGATGGCATGACGAAGACGGCGAAGGGCGCGTTCGCCTGCGCGCGGCTGGACCAGCGAGCGCTCGAGAAAGGAGCTGTGACGAGCATCCCGATCGCCGAGGTCCGCTACGATCGGGTCGTGGATTGGGACGGGCGGCTGTACCGTGTCCAGGTCAAGTACACGGACGCAGATGCGTCGCACAGTGCAAACGCGGTACAGGTCAGCCTCCAGTCGTCGGGACACGGTGGTCTTTCCTCCTCGTCCTATCATGCGGGCGAGATCGACGCGGTGGTGGTGTACATCGCCCGAGCGGATATCCTGTGCTGGTTCGAGCCTCGCGACTTCGAGGGAAAGACAGCACTGACCCTCCGCCTCGCGCCTCCGAAGAACGGCCAGCGCAAGGGCATCCGCATGGCCGCCGACTACGTGTGGTAGCCCCGCCTCGGTGGCCCTCCAGCGGACGCGTCGTGCGTCACCCGAACGCGCGAAGCACCCGCTCCACCGAGGCGGCGTACCCGGGGCCGTGCGTGAGGTGGTTCGTCAGGTGGAACAGGTTGTAGATCGTGCGGCGCTCCGGGTACCCCGGCTCCAGCGGCCACACCTCGCGGTAGCCCTCGTAGAACGCGGCGTCGAACCCGCCGAAGAGTTCCGTCATGGCGAGATCCGCCTCGCGATGGCCGACCGAGACGGCCGGGTCGAGCAGGGCAAAGCGGCCGTCCGAGAGCGGAAGGGCGTTGCCTGCCCAGAGGTCGCCGTGGAGGAGCGAGCGCGGCGGCGTCTCGGGAAGGATCTCACCGAGGCGGGAGACGAGCCGGTCCAGCAGAGCGTCCCACTCCGCCCGCCACGCGCCGTGCGCCCGGACGGTGTCGGCTTGCGCCTGAAGCCGCCTCTGACCGAAAAACGCGGGCCACGCCTCGGACCAGCCGTTGCGTTGCGGCTTGCTGCCGATCCAGTTGTCGTGCGGCCAGCCGTAGCCCTCGCCGCTCGTCTGCGTCCGATGAAGGGCCGCGAGGGCAGCGCCGAACCGGTGCCAGTCCGTGCGCGATGGGCGGCCTCGGTCGAGCCACGGGAGAACCAGGAGCCCGGGGCGTGTCTCTGTCGCGTTCGCTGCGAGGAGCGGCTGCGGCACCACCACGTTGGGGCCGGCCGCCTCGGTGAGGGCGCGAAGCCCCTCGGCTTCGTCCTCGAACATCGCGCCGCCGTCGCGCCACTTCGCAAACACGGTCGCCTCGGTGCCCTCCACTCGTGCTGCGCGCGACACGTCCCCACCGCCGACCGGATGCGCCGTCCGTATCTCGCCGATGATCGGACCGAGGCGGGCGCGGAGAGACGGCGGCATCAGGGCAGAGCGCATCCCTCAGGCGGCAGGCAGCGAGACGACGAACGTGGCACCGGACCCCGGCTCGCTCTCCACCGTGAGCGTGCCCCCGTGTCCCTGCGTCACGATGTCGTGCGCGAGGCTCAGGCCCAGGCCAGTACCCTCCCCCGTGGGCTTGGTGGTGACGAAGGGCTCAAACAGCCGGTCCCGCACGACCTCGGCGATCCCCGGCCCGTCGTCCGCGATGCGGATCTCGGCGCGGTCGCCGGACCGATGGGTGGACACCACGACCCGCCCGCCCGTCTCCCGGACGGCATCGAAGGCGTTGTCTAGCAGGTTGATGACCACCCGCCCGAGGTCCCCTGGGACCGCCGTCACAGTGCCCGCGTCGCCCAACTCCTGCTCGAACGTGATGGAGGCCTGGGGATGGCGCGCACGCATGCCGTGATAGGCGAGTGCGGCATACTCCACCACGAGGGCGTCGAGGTCGAGCCGTTCCAGGTCGCCGCCGCGCGCACGGGCGTGCTCCATCATCCCCCGCACGATGGCGTCCGCCCGGCGGCCATGCTCGGCGATCTTGGCGGCGTTCGTGCGAAGGTCCGCGAGGATCGCGGCGCGCTCTTCCGGATCCGCCTCAGTGGCGGCCTCCTCCGCGAGTTCGATGGAGAGGTCCGCGAAGTTGTTGACGAAGTTGAGCGGGTTCTTGATCTCGTGCGCGATCCCGGCCGTGAGCTGCCCGAGGCTGGCGAGCTTCTCCTGCTGGACGAGCCGGGCCTGCGCGGCCGTCAACTCGTCCAGCGAGGCGGCCAACTCGGCGGTCCGGGCCTCCACGCGGTCCTCCAACTCGTCGGCGTAGCGGCGGAGGGCGGTCTCGGCGGTGCGCAGGGCGGCCGTCATCCGGTTGAAGTCCTCCGTCAGCCGCCCGATCTCATCGCGAGCGCCGACGGGCACTTCCACCGCGAGGTCCCCTCGGGCCGCGCGTTGGACGCCATCCAGCAGGCGGCCGAGCGGACGCGTGAGCCCCTCGCGCAGAAACAGCGGGAACGCCACCACCACGAACGCTCCCGACCCGACGATGAGCCACGCGAACGTCCGGACGCGGTCCGCCTCGGCGATCAGCAACTCTGGAGCATCGAACGGGCCGAGCACGGGAAGGACGAGCCGGGCCGTCATGCCGAGCGTCGTCACGACGGAGAGGAACGCGAACGCGACCACCTTCGAAATGAAGCTCGTCATGACGGCCCGGCTCGTCCTTCCCGTGCTCGGCCCGTTCGATGCTCCAGATTTGCTGATCGCCGAGGCGGACCGCGTCCGGACGTTCG
>JBCCPW010000228.1:0-6296 GCA_039024735.1 Bacteroidota bacterium | reverse complement strand
GGGCCCGCCTCGGTGGTGGTCGTCACGCGGTTGAGGAAGTAGATCCGGTCCTCCCGCTCGTCGATGCCCGTCACATCCAGGGTGCCGTCGCCGTCGCGGTCGTGGAGGACCGCGCAGGATCCCGCCCCGTCGATGACCACCCGATGGGTTTCCGTGAAGCCTCCGGCGCCGTCGCCGTCGTAGATCACGAAGTCCCCGGTGATGAAGTTGCTGGAGACGAGGTCCAGGTCCCCGTCGCCGTCAAGGTCTCCCAGGTCCACCGCGATGGTGAAGCGGCCCGAGGGGATCGTCGCGGTGCGGGTCAGCGTGCCGTCGCCGTTGCTGCGCACGATCTCGACGGCGTTCGCGAAGGCCGCGGCGGAGACGACATCGGTGAGTCCGTCGCCGTCCACATCGCCAGCAGTGAGCATCCAGGCCGCGCCCACGAGCGGCTCGCGGTCGGAGACGGTGAAGCCGCCGCGCCCGTCGCCGAGCATCAGGATGACCTCGTTCGAGAGGTACGTCCCGATGAAGAGATCCATCACGCCGTCTCCGTTGGCGTCGCCTGCGGCGAGGGCCGTCTCGCCGTCGCCACCGGGATCGAACGTGACGGGGGGCTCGAAGGTGCCGTCCCCGCGCCCGATGAACAGCGACACGTTGCCACCGTCTCGGTTGGCGGTCACCACGTCATCGTTCCCGTCGCCGTCGGCGTCGAACACCGCGAGGCCGCGCACGCCGCTGCCCGTGGCGGGATACGAGACGATGCTGGAGAACGAGCCCGCGCCGTCGCCGAGCATGACGCTCATCCGGTCGTTGTCTGCGTTGCCAATCACGAGGTCCATCCGGCCGTCTGCGTTCAGATCGGCGCTCTCGCTGGGGCTGGGCCACCGGCCCTCCGGGAGGTCGTAGATGGTGAACTCGCCGTAGCGGCCGGTCCCGTCGTTGAGGAAGACCCGCACGTCGCCGGATTGCTCGTTCGGGACGGCGAGGTCCGAGTCGCCGTCGCCGTCGAGGTCTCCAGCGTTGGCGCCATAGCTGACGATGTTGCCCTCACCGGGCTCGCGGATGGGGATCCAGTCGCCGAGGACGAAGACCGCCTCGGTGGGTGTCGTTGCCGTCCAGAACTGAAGCGACTGGGCCGCGTCGATGCCGGTGCCACTCGCGGCGAGATCGCGCGAGACCTGCACCGTGACGGTCTCTCCGGCCATGAACGGGCGGACGGGCCTGAAGCGGACCCGGCGCCCGTCGTCTTCTAGCGCGAGGGTTCCCGTCATGACTCCGGACCAGCGCCCGAAGACCCGCACGTTGGCGTCGGTGACCGAGGCGGGATCGAGCGGCTGGTCGAAGTTGAGCACGATGTCGGCGTCCCGCTCCACGCCGATGGCGTTGGCCCCAGGCGAGGAGGCGGTGAGGCGAGGCTGGGACACGGCCGCGCTCGCGAGGAGGAGAGTCAGGAGAGGAACGAGACGCATGGTGGAATGGGGCGTGTCGCGGGGTATCGGCAGAATCCCTCCCGTCCCCAAGTCGCCCCGTGTACGCCCGCCTCGGTACCGAGGCGGAAGAACCAGGCTCGGGTCTGGAGACTCCCCGCACACCGAGGCGGATGCCCAGCCATTCCCCGCCTCGGTCCCGAGGCGGGAGCGCTCATCCTCCCGCGAACGTCCCCGGCGGCACCTCGGGGTTGACCGTAAACCTCGTGATCTCGGTCGTCCCCGTCACCCGGCCGTCGGCCAGTTGCTGCACGGTGCCCGGCACGAGCCGCCCGTCCACCTCCTCAAAGCGAAAGAAGCGATGCGTGACGGTCGTCGGACCGACCGGCCCGGGCTGCGTGGAGACGATCTCGATGGGGCGGCCGTCCGCGCCGACGTGCATCCGGTAGACAGCGTCGATGCCCGGCGCTTCGTAGCGGAGGACCGCCAGGCCGCCGGGCGATTCGGGCTCGCGGGAGAACGTGAGCGAATCTGCGTTCAGGAGCACGAACGGCAGGCTGAAGAGCACCTGCGTGACGACGCCCGTCGCGAATACCTCCCCGTACGCGCCTCGGTCCCCGTCCACGAAGAGCGTGCCCTCAGTCCCGTTCACCAGCGCGAGCACGTCACCGACCGGCGTCGACTGCTCCGCCCGGATCCGCCGGAGCCCCGCAACCAGTGATCGTGTGTTGATCGTCGTCTGGCCAATGCGGGTGGAGGCGGAATACGTGCCCTCGGTGGCGTAGGCGGAAACCTCGCGCCATGCCTCGCGCCCGCCCATCGCCTCGAACACCCGACCGAGGAGGAGGATCTCCGGCGGCACTTCCGGCTCGGCTACCACGGTGTCAACCTCCACGACGGGCGGTGGGATGGGTTCGAGCACCACGGCCACGGTGTCCACCGAGGCGGGGACCGGGAGAGGCTCGGGGGGGGCAGGCATCGGCCGCGAGCACGCGGCGAGGACCAGCGCGAGCCCAGCCAAGAGCACGGCGCGAGAGAGAACCATCGGGAGGGCGTGGGTGAACAGATCCAACCCACCGCCCGTCACCGGGTTCGTCCGCCTCGGTGCGGTTGTGGAGAGCCCGAGGCGGGCGCCGTCACTGGATCACCGCCAGCCGACCGTAGATCGTGCCTTCGCCGTTCGCGCCAGACGCGGTCACGAGATACACTCCCGAGGGGACGCGCTCGCCCGTCTGCTCGTCGCGGCCGTCCCAGCGGAACGACCCGCCGAAGACCTCGTCGTCTCGGTAGACCACGCGACCGTCCACGGTCAGCACGCGCACCCGGGTGGCGGCGGCCTGGAGGCCCGAGACGAGGATGTCCGTGTGCTGGTTCGGACGGAACGGGTTGGGCGCGAGGCTCAGCGCCTCGGACGCCGCGTTGGGCGCGGTCGCGTCCCCCTGGTACGCATAGAGCCCACTGGCCGAGGCGATGTAGACGAGGCCCGTCTCGCCATCGACGGCTATCGACGCGATGTCGTCTGTGGGCAGCGGGGTCGAGGCTGCATCGAGGCGGAGGAGGACCGTGTCGCCTGCGGCGTTGAGGAGATAGGCGCCCGTGGTCGTCGCGATCCACAGACGGCCCGCCGGGTCCACGGTCATTGAGCGGACGTTGACATCGCGCAGGAGAAAGGAGGTGCCATCCGCGGTGCGTGCCCACTGAGGCTCTGCGAGTGCGGCGTCTCCCGCGAATGCCGAGCCGGGCGAGAACACGAGGGCGATCCCGCGACTCGTCCCGATCCAGAGCCGTCCCTCTCGGTCTTGCGCGAGGGCCGTCACGTCTCCGTTGGGGAGGCCTTGCCCGCTCAGGCCCGTGCTGAACGTGCGGCCTCGGTCGTCAGCCGGGGAGAGGGGATCGGCGCCGGTGTCCCAGACGAGGAGGCCCCGGTTTCCCATCGCGATCCACTTCTGACCGAAGGGGTCGATCTGCACTTCCCGGATAGGAAAGGAGGTCGGGGTGCCGGGAGGCGAGGGGAGAGCGGTCCAGTCGGCAAGCGTCGCGTCGCTCGTGCCGGGGAAGGCATGGAGTGGGCGCGAGCTGTTCCCGTTTGCGACCCACCAGCGGTCCCCTTCGCGTGCGAAGTCGTTCACGACGACGAAGCTGGATGAGCCTAGGGCTGGCAGTAGGGTCGAGTTCGATTCGTCGAAGGCCGTCACAGCGCCTGCCTCGGTCACGATGGCCATGCCACGCCCTTCGGATCCTACCAAGGCACCGCCCTCTGGCCGGACCGCAATCCGGTTCTGGCTGCGATCAGGGAGTTCGGTGGCGGGGTCATCCGCGCGGATGGTTTGCCAGATGCCGTCCCGCAGCCAACTCACGCTGGACGTGTTCGAGGTGCCGAATGCAACCGCTAGCGTGGTCGCCCATAGCGTCCCGTCCGAGGCGAGGTCGATGCTCACGATCTCGTTCGCGAACGGGCCCTCGGGCCGGACAGGCTCTGGCGAGACAGGGACCGCCCCCGATCCTCCGATCGGAACCTCGGGATACGCAAACAACCCGACACCCGAGTCACCCACCCAGATCTGTCCGCTCGGTCCGACGGCGATGTCTTGAAGCCTCGGTGCTGTTGGAAACGACTGGTAGAACCGATTAGGCTCTCCCGGGCGGAGCACGAACGTCTGAGAGCCGCTGCTGAGGACTCCGAAGAGTGCTCCATTCCACGTAATCAAGGTTGCAACCGGTCCGTTGATGAACGCGCGTCGCTCCCATGTCCCGTCTGCCCGCCGCCGATAGATGTCCCGGAACGTCCCGATGAGACCGCTCGCCCAAACGGAGCCGTCAAAGAACGCGAGGGCGTAGGACTCGGTAGCAAAGTCGGGCTCGACCGTCCACGCGGTTGGGACCTGGAGGTTATCCGATGCGGCCGAGGCGCGGGTCACGCCTTCGTCGGTGGCGAGCCAGAACGCGTCGCCTCCATTGGGGGACGGCGCAACCAGGACATCTCGAACGGGCGTGGCGGCAGGCAGCGTACCGAGGCGGGCAGCGGTCTGCCGGACCTCCTGCCGTTCTGTGTCAAACACGACGAGCCCGAAGTCCGTCGCGATGAGGAGTTGTCCATCACGTGGTCTGATGCGGTTCACCCCTCGGCTGGCGAACTGATCGGCCCGCTCAATGTCGAGGAAGGTGCGGATCTCGCCCGTGTCTGGGGTGATCCGGTCCAGTGCGCCATCGCCGTAGCCGATCCAGACGTGACCGTTCGCGTCTACGGCGAGGTCACCGATCTCGCCACCTCGGAGGCCGTCCACCGTGGTGAACCGGGAAAAGGTGCCGGTATCGGGCTCGTACGAAAAGATGCCCGCAGGGGTCGCGGCCCAGACAGCGGTCTGGGAGGATGCGACGGCGCGGACATCGTTGAAGGCGGGGAAGGCCGTCCATGTCTGGGCGACCGAGGCGGGCGCCGCGAGAGCCAGGACCAGGAAAAGTGCGAGACGGAACGAGAGGCGAGGCCGCATGATCGGGGATCGTGGGGGAGCGGCGTAGCGAATGCGCAGTCAGTCTCGGGCGTGGTGGTCAGGAGGCGGCGCCGTTCGTCGCCACGTCCTCGTGCTCCGCGATCTGGCGCAGGAGGTTCATCATCTCGACGGCGCCCGCTGCCGCCTCGGCGCCCTTGTTGCCCGCCTTCGTCCCGGCGCGTTCCCACGCCTGGTCCAGAGTGTCCACCGTGAGGACGCCGAAGAGGACCGGAATGCCGGTCTCGAGCGCCACGCGCGAGCATCCGCTCGTAACCCCGCTCGCGACGTAGTCGAAGTGAGCCGTCGCGCCCCGGATGACGGCTCCGAGGCAGATCACGGCATCGTAGTGACCCGTCTCGGCCAGGGCCTGCGCCACGACCGGCAGTTCGAAGGCGCCGGGGCACCACGCGAGGTCCACCCGATCCGCCTCGGTGCCGTGCCGGACGAGCGCCTCGCGCGCCCCGTCCACGAGCTTCGACACGATCGCCTCATTGAATCGGCTCGCGACGATGGCGAATCGGGAGCCAGCGGGGGCGACGAGAGAGCCTTCGTAGGTCATGCGGTTCTGGGCAGCGCCGAAAGGTACGGTCCGAGTCCCGAGGCGGGAGGCCGTCGCTCGTGCCCCTGCAAGTGGCGACACCAGCCCGTCCATGATGCGATGTCTCTGCCTCGGTGGCAGCATCTCAGCACCGAGGCGAGCGAGGTCAGCGTCCGCTCACCAGCGCGTCGTACGTGGACAGGTGCGCCGGGTCCATCTCGCTCAGGAGTGCATACGCCTCGTTGCGCAGCGGCGAGTCTGCGTAGAGCTGCGCGAGCTCCTGATACTTGGCCGTGAAGAACACGTCGGTCGCGTAGCGGCGCTGGTTGAACTGGAGATACAGCTCATTGAGACCCCGAAGCGTCTCCGTCGCCTCGGTCCACGCGGCATCCGGGTCGATCAGAAACGAGTCCAGGACACTGAAGTGGTAGCTGAAGTGTGCGCGGCGGAGGGGCAGAAAGGCCGGGTCCAGCAACTCACGGATGAGTTCGAAGCGCGAGCGCTCGGAGCCAAACTCGTTGCCCCATCCCGCGCCGTTGGCGGAACGGGCTCGCTCCGCGATCCGCCGGGCCTGCTCGAAGTGCGGCGTGCCGCCGAGTTCGGAGAAGGAGTCGTAGTCGTACCCGAGGATCAGGAAGGCGTAGAAGTCGAGGACGGAGAGGAACGTGTCGAAGCGCTCGGGATCGTAGACGAGCGCCTGTCCTCGTGTGTACGTGAACGACCAGTTGTCGTCCGAGATGAGGAGGAGGGGCGTGCGCTGGCCCGTGCCGTAGACAGGGCGCCATGCCTGCACTACCACTTCCCCCTGGAACGATGTGATGCCCTCGGCTCCGGTGAACGCGATCTGGACCGAACACG
>JBCCPW010000227.1:0-6330 GCA_039024735.1 Bacteroidota bacterium | reverse complement strand
TTCCCGGGCCTCTTCAAGGCCGCGCTGGACGTGGGCGCCGAGGCGATCACGAGCGCGATGAAGATCGCCGCGGCGGAGGCCATCTCGGCGCTCGCGCCTCAGGGCGAGTTGGTCCCGAGCCCGTTCGACGCGCGCGTCCACGAGCGGGTGATCGCGGCGGTGACGAACGCCGCGTAGACAGCAAGAGGCCTCCCGCCTCGGTGCTGGGGCCCTGTGCGCTCCGCGATGTGCACCGACAGCCCGGATCCTCGCACGGGGCACCGCGTGCCCGAGGCATGTACGAGATCGAACACGCCTTCTACTGCCCGTACTGCCTCGCACCGATCACGATGCTGCTCGACCCCAGCGTGGGGCAGCAGACCTACGTGGAGGACTGCGAGGTGTGCTGCTCGCCCATCGAGGTGACGTACGCCGTCGCGGACGAGACCGTGCACGCCTTCGAGGCCGAGCGGATGGACTGACCGCCGCCTCGGTGCCGAGGCGGTCTACTCACCGAGGCGGCGGACCCGACCACTGACCACGGGGCTTTCCGGTGGTCCGTGGTCTGTCGTCCTCACCAGAGCGGAATCCTCGCACGTCTCAGGGATCTCGGTCGCTGCCTCCCGCCTCGGTGCCGAGGCGGTCTATTCACCGAGGCGAAACCGGTCGCCGCCAGGCGCGGGCTGCCACGCCGACGCTGGCTCAAACGCGCCCCACGCGATCTCAGCGATCTCGCGGATCAGCGCCCAGCCCGCGTTGGTCGGCTCCCAGCTTTTGTCGGCCTGGCTGTCCGTGAACACCGCGATCACGTACGGTCCGCTCGGCGCGTGGACGTACGCTACCTCCGAGCGCGAGTCCGAGACAGCGCCCTGCTTGCTCGCCACCTGAACGCTCGGCGGGACGGCGCTCACCATCTCGTCATCGTAGAACGTCCGGGTGAGCGCGCGGTGCATCTCCTCATCGGCTGCGGGAGAGATCACGTCCACATCGCGGTCCACGATCTCGCAGACGAGGCGGGCCATCTCGCGAGGCGTCGTCTGGCCCCAGCCGTAGAGTTCCCAGTCGCCGCGTCGGCCGGGGGTGCGGCTGTTCATTCGCGTCCCGACGTAGCCTTGCGCGGCGAGGATCTCGTTGATGCGGACGCCACCACCCGAGAGCGCCTGGAGCCACAGACTCGCGTTGTTGTCGGACGAGGACAGCATCTCCTCCGCGAGGCGGTGGACGGCCACGCGCGCACTGTCCTGCAGCAGCCCGATCACCCCGTAGTCGTCGTAGCGGAGCGAGTCTCGGAACGTCAACATCTCGTCCCAGCCCAGATCGCCACGCTCCACGGCGTCCAGCGTGCCGACCAGGATGGGCACCTTGATGGTGCTCGCCGTCGGGAAGAGGCTGTCGGCGTCGATGGCGGCCTCGCGCCCAGTCGGAAGGTGGCGGATGTACACGCCCACGCGTCCGTCGAAGCCCGCCACAGCGGCCTCCACGTCCTGCTGGAGGGAAGCATCGGCGCGGGACTGTGCCCACGGGGGCGCGAGGTCAGACGAGATGGACGGGGACGACGCGCAGCCCGCGAGAAGCACGAGCAGCAGGAGAGCGCAGAGAAAGGGAGACCGAGTCATGCCGGAAGATCGCCGTGCGCTCCGCCCGTTGCCCGCGTCATCGACGCCGCTCTCTCCGCCTCGGCACCGAGGCGGGTGGGGTCAGGGGTCGTCCGCCTCCACGAGCGGCAGGCGAATGGTGAACGCGGCGCCCGCCTCGGTCTCGTCCAGGGTGAGGTCGCCGCCGTGGCCGTCCGTCACAATCTGGAGCGCGAGCGGCAGCCCCAGCCCCGTGCCCTCGCCTGTGGGGCGGGTGGAGAAGAACGGCTCGAAGATGCGGTCCCGAATCTCCTCGGGCACGCCGGGGCCGTTGTCCATGACCCGGAGCACCGCCTGC
Source organism: Bacteroidota bacterium (assembly GCA_039024735.1). Classification (GTDB taxonomy): domain Bacteria; phylum Bacteroidota; class Rhodothermia; order Rhodothermales; family Rubricoccaceae; genus Rubricoccus. The sequence goes on along the minus strand of JBCCPW010000227.1, from coordinate 4,419 downwards.
CCGTCCACCCGGTCCAGGGAGAGACACACGAACGGTCGGAAGGTGTCGTCCTCCGCGAGGCGGTCGGTGACGGCCCGCCGGGCGTTGTCCACGAGGTTGACGAGCGCGCGGTCCAGCGACTGCGGGTTCGCCTCTACGCGCAAGGGCTCTTCCCCTGGCATCCAGACCGGCCGGATGCCCGACCCCGCTAGCGTCACGTTCACCACGCGCCCCACGAGATCGCGCAGGTCCACCACCTCCTGCGACGCCGACGCCGGTTGGCCGTGCGCGAGCAGGCTCCGCACGATGCCGCTCGCCCGCTGGGCATTCTCTCGCACCCGGCCGATGTTCTGCACCAACTCGCCGAGCATCTCGTCCACCTCGGTCGCGAGGTCGTCCGGCATCTCCTCTCGCCGTGCTTCGACGGTCTCGCGGAGTTCGCGCGCATACTCCTCGTTCACCTCCGCGAAGCCCGCCACGAAGTTGAGCGGGTTCTGGATCTCGTGCGCCACGCCGCTCGCCAGCCGCCCGAGCGAGGCCAGCTTTTCCTGCTGGAGCAGCCGGGATTGGGTCCGGCGGAGATTGCCCAGCGCCGTCTCCAATTCACGGTTCGCCTCGGCGAGTTCCACGGACCGGAGGTGCGCGATCTCTGCCTCCTGCCGAGCCTGCGCCGCCTCGGCACGCACCTGGATGACGTGGACGCGGCTCCGCGCCTGCGCGTCGAGAAAGGCCTCGCGGAGGTCCTGCGCCCGGCGGAGGTACCGCAGCGCTTCGGGTGCATCACCGAGGCGCTCGTACACGGACGCAAACGCGCGGTCCACCTGCTCCATTCGCAGTCCGGCGCCGAGGTCCTCCGCGATCTGGCGCGCCTCGCGCAGGGTATCCAGCGCCGCCTCGGTGTCGCCCTTCTCTCCGAGGACCTGCCCGATGTGCAGGAGGCTCGTGCTCTGAGCCGCCCGGCTGCCGAGGTCACGACGGATCGCGAGCGACTGATGGAACAGGTCCAGCGCCGTGTCGAGGTCCCCGGCCCCGCGAGCGGCGTCCCCGAGGTCGTGCAACGCGCGGGCTTCGGTCAGGCGCGAGCCCGTCTCGCGAGCCAGGCGGAGCGCCGCCTCGTGGTGCGCCCGGGCCTCCTCGGGGCGGTCGTCTCGGGCAAGCGCGCACCCGATGACGGTGTGGGCCCTCGCCTGCCCCACGGGCATCGTCATCGAACCGAAGACCGCGAGGGCTTGCTCGGCCACGTCCATCGCACGGTCGGGGTCGGCGAGATCCAGATAGGTGTTCCCGATGCTGATCAGCGTCCACGCCTCCAACTCTCGGTCGCCTGCAGCGCGAAGCACCTGAAGCGACGACAGCGCCACGTCCAGGGCTTCGTCCACGTGCCCCATGCCGATGTACACGGTCGACAGGGCGCTCAGGACGTACCCCCGGCCGTGGAGGTCCCCGGCAGCTTCGAGGCGGCTGAGGGCCTCCGTCAGCAGAGGAAGCGCATCGTCCGGGCGGGAGAGCAGGTGATAGCCAAACCCGAGGTACCCCTGTGCGAGGGCGCTGGCCGCTTCGAGCCCCATCGCCTCGGTGCGTGCGATGGCCTCACGCGAGATCGCGAGGACATCGTGCGGGCGGTCCGGGATGGCATCCCAGGCCTCCGCGAGAAGACGATCCGCCTCCACGTCTCCGGTCTGGATGTGGGGCGGACGCGGAAGGGTATCGGCAGCGGACATCTCGGCCATGGGCGAGTGTACGCCACGCACCGTGACAGGGTGCCGTCTCCCCATGTTCCTGCGAGCCCCCGACTCGCGAACCGGCTCCCCGTCTTCCCGCCACCGGCTCACCGAGGCGGGCTGGGGCCCAAACGACAGCGGGGGCGCCCATCCGGACGCCCCCGCAACTCTCACGTAGGTGATGGACGGATTAGGCCGCGACCTTGTCCATCAGCTTCGTGTAGTGGTAGCCATCCTCCTCTTCGCTGCGGATCTGCGCCGCGACGGTGAGGAGCACGCCGTAGATCACCTTCGAGGTGATGTCCGCCACGGTGTACGTGATGGCGCGCGCCACGACGGCCGTGTCGCCCTCGAAGAGGCCTGCGAGTGCCACGTCCGAGGCGGCCGTGCCTCCCGCCGGGAGGATGAGCGCCGCCATGTCCGTGATGACCGGCATGAGGTAGGCACCCGGGTAGAGCATCCACGAGACGAGGAAGAGCAGCCAGATCGAGTTGATGACCTTCGCTGCGCGCGGGGCCATGCCCTGCTGACCCTCCTTGAGGATCTTCCGCATCAGGATGAGCACGTGCACGAAGAACACGGTCGAGATGAAGCCCCAGACGTAGAACGCCAGCGGGTTCGAGACCTCGTAGTACTGTCCGACGTAGCCGGTGACCACCATCAGCGCGCCCGAGGCGAAGAACTGGTTGCGATAGCTCGCAAACTTGCCCGGTGCGATGTTGATGACGAACAGGATCTGGAACAGCAGCATCGGGACGTCGATGAGCCAGTTCAGATACCGGTAGCCGTTGGTGAAGACGGGGGCTCCCTCCGCACGGACGTAGTTCGTTCCGTCGAAGGCGAACGAGGCGCTCCAGTTTTGGGCCTGCGCGTAGAGCAGCAGGAACGCCGAGACCATCACCACGACCGAAAGGACCGACGAGATGCGGTACTTCGGCGCGACGGTGCGGATCGTGAGAATGAAGTAGAACAGACCCGCGAGCATGGCAGCGTAGCCCAACGTGAGGACGTGGGCTGTCATGTCGAAGGCCATCGGGTCGTACGAGAAGAAGTTCTCGAACGGGATGTTGGGGATCATGGTGGAGAGTGGGGGTGAGAGGTGCCCGCCGCTTAAGCCCCGACAATCGCATGCGTTCGCGCCATTTCCACTTTTGAGGGGATGACTGATGTGTGACGGATGTCTTGAGGTGTCATGGACCTACCGGCTCCCAGACCCTCATCGTTAGGAACCAGTGACCCACCTTCCATGGCTGCCCACGGGGCCTCTACTCCGCCTCGACGAACCCGCGCAGCCTCTCCAACGGGACCGGGCCGACGTACCGGCTGTCGAGCGCGTTGTACCGGTTGTCCCCGAGCACGAAGACGGTCGCCTCGGGGACGAGGGTCTCCTCGAAATCGCTCCAGGCCCGAAGCGAGTCGCGCGACGCATGCGCCGCGTCGTACATCGCGTACGGCTCCCGCACGGGCCGGCCATTGACCATGAGCGTGTCGCGGCGGAGCGCGAGGCGGTCGCCCGCCAGGCCGACGACGCGGAAGATGAACATCCCTCCGGGCTCGGCATCGGGAATCACCTCGGTGACGCCCTCGAACGTCTCGAACATCACGATCATGCCGCGCCGCACGTCGCTCTCGGGATCACCGAGGTCCTGCCGCACGACGAAATCGCCGGGCTGGAACGTCGGTGCCATCGATTCGCTCGGGACGCGGTAGAACCGATCCCGGCACCCCGAGAGTGCGAGCACGAGCGTCAGCCCGAGCGCGAGGCGGCTCACGTCCTGAAGCGCTGGATGAGCCTTTCCACCTCCGCGTCGGGCATCGCGAGAGTGGACGCCGTGGCACGGCCCGCCTCGGTGCGTGCCTGAGCAGAGCCGGAGGGTGCAGGCGTGCCCCCACCCATCTGCCGGTTCCCGGCCCGGTCGATCAGGCGCCGTTCGATCTCCTCCATCCACGACCCACCGGATGCCGCCACCGAGGCGGACCGGCTCGCCGGGCCAAGCACCGAGGCGGACGCGCGGTCTGTCGGCGCGAGCGGCTGACCCGCGTCGTCATTGAGAGGGGCCGTCTCGAAGGCCACGCGCTTGATGTTGAGCAGGTGCAGCGGCGAAACGTTGTCGGACGTGATGCTTCCGCCAACGGTCCCCGGGCCGAGCGTCATCGCGGGGAACAGCTTCGTCGTCATGCCGACCGACCCCAGCGCCGCGACGGTGTTGACCACGATCCGCATGGACGGCTTGCGGATGGCGAACTGCTCCATCACGCGCTCGCTTCCGGCGTGGAGCGCCAGCGTGTGGCCGATCCCGCCGAACTCCAGGATCTCGATGCAGCGCTCGCATCCGCGCTCCCATCCGTCGGCGGTGTAGAGGCTCAGCATGGGCGAGAGCGTCTCCATGGACAACGGCTCCTCCGGCCCGACGGTGTCCACCTCGGCGATGAGCGCGCGGGTGCCGTCCGGGACACGGAAGCCCGCCATCTCCGCGATCCGCATCGGGCTCTGCCCCACGATCTCGGTGTTGAACCGGCCGCCCGGCTTGATGATGGCGCGAAGCTGGGAGCGCTCGGCGTCTGAGCAGATGTGCCCGCCTCGGTGGCGGAGAGCATCGAGCAGCCGCGAGCGGATGGGCGCATCTGCCACGACGGAGCGCTCGGTGGAGCAGAGCGTGCCCCAGTCGAACGAGGTACCGGTGAGAATGTCGGACGCGGCCTTGTCCACGTTCGCGGA
>JBCCPW010000226.1:0-6331 GCA_039024735.1 Bacteroidota bacterium | reverse complement strand
GCCTCCGGGAAGATCTGCTGGTACAGGTTGACCGTGTTGTCGAAGCCCATGTGGATGCCGGGCGTGTCGGGCTTCTGGTACTCGGGGACGAACACAGGGCAGGGGGTCTGGGGCCGCTCAACCTATCGCGAGGCCGCGCCGAGGCGCCATCGCGCGCGCTTCACCGCCTCGGTCGCGTCCGCCTCGGCTTCGTCCGCCTCGGCTTCGTCCGCCTCGGCTTCGTCCGCCTCGGCACCGAGGCGGGAGCGCATCACGAGCCGGGCGCACGTCCCGCCTCGGCGTCTTTATCGCAGAGTCGCTTGCACCCACCGCGCGGCCCCACCAGCTTCCCACTCCCCCGTCCCCCGTCTCGCATGATCGACCGCTACACCCGCCCCGCGATGGGCGCCCTCTGGACCGACGACGCCCAGTTCCAGTCCTGGCTCGACGTGGAACTCGCCGCCTGCTGGGCCTGGGCCTCCGCCACTGACCGCATCCCGATGGATGACGTGGAGACGCTCTACGAGGAGGCCTCCTTTGACATGGCGCGGATCCACGAGATCGAGCGCGACACCCGGCACGACGTGGTCGCCTTCACGCGGGCCGTCTCGGAGACGCTCGGCGAGGAAAAGAAGTGGATCCACTACGGCCTTACCTCCTCGGACGTGGTGGACACGGCCCTCTCGCTCCGGCTCCACCGGGCCAATGCGCTCCTGCGCGAGGGCCTCGTGCGGCTGCGCGAGGTCGTGGGCGAGCGGGCGCGCGAGCACAAGCACACGCTCTGCGTCGGGCGGACGCACGGCGTCCACGCGGAGCCGACCACCTTCGGTCTCAAGTTGGCGCGGTTCTACGACCAGCTCGGCCGGGACCTCGCCCGCTTCGACGCCGCCACCGAGGCGGTCCGCGTCGGGAAGCTCTCCGGCGCGGTGGGCACCTTCGCGCACATCCCGCCCGAGGTGGAGCGGCTCACATGCGAGAAGCTCGGTCTTCGAGCCGCGCCCATCTCCACGCAGGTTCTACCACGCGACCTCCACGCGCAGTACCTCGGCACCCTCGCGCTCACCGGCGCCACCATCGAGACCCTCGCCGTGGAGATCCGGCATCTCCAGCGCAGCGAAGTCTTGGAGGCGGAGGAATCGTTCGGGAGCGGCCAGAAGGGCTCCTCCGCGATGCCGCATAAGCGCAACCCCATCGGCTCCGAGAACCTGACCGGCATGGCGCGGCTGCTTCGCGGCTACATGGTCAGCGCATACGAGAACGTCGCCCTCTGGCACGAGCGCGACATCAGCCACTCGTCTGTGGAGCGCGTCATTCTCCCGGATGCCACCATCGCGCTGGACTATGCCCTCGCGCGGATGGCCCGCATCGTGGAACGCCTGACGGTCAATCCAGACCGCATGGCCGAGAATCTGGAGCGGACCTACGGCCTCGTCTACAGCCAGCGCCTCCTGCTGATGCTCATCGAGACGGGCCTCTCCCGCGAGGCTGCGTACGACACCGTCCAGCCGCTCGCGATGGAGGCGTGGCGCGAGCGCCGCAGCTTCCGCGAGATCGTGGACGGAGCACCCGGCATCACGGCGCATCTGTCGTCGGAGCAGATCGCGGAGGCGTTCGACCCGGCCTACCAGATCCGCAACGCGGACGCCATCTTCGACCGCGTCGGGCTGGGCTGATGGACCTCACGCGCACCGGATTCATCCTCTACGTCAACGAGTACGACGCCTGTGCGGCGTTCTACCGCGAGATCCTCGGACTGTCCGTGCTCTTCGAGCAACCCGATCTGACCTGCTTCGCGTTCGGCGGGAGCTACCTCATGGTGGAACGCGACGACGAGGATCTCCAGGGACACCACCGGGAGCACCCGACGTGTCTCCGTCTCAACGTTCCGGACGTGGCCGCGCGGGCCGAGGCCCTTCGCCAGCGCGGCGTGGATGTCGACCTCCAGGTGCACGACTGGGGCACCGTCGCCAAGTTCGAGGACCCGGCAGGCAACCTCTGCGCATTCAAGGACGACGCGACATTCGAGCGGCAGATTCTCGACGGGCAGCGCGAACAACACCCGCCTCGGTAGGCTCCCGGAGGCACCGAGGCGGACCGACCGCTGGCCCTCCCCCTACGCCAGCACGATCTGGCGGCGCAGCCGCGCGACCGGGATGTTGGCCTGCTCCCGGTACTTCGTCACCGTCCGCCGCGCGATGGGATAGCCCTTCTCCGCGAGGAGATCGGCGAGCTTCTGGTCGCTCCATGGCTTCGTCTTGTCCTCCTCGGCGATGATCCGCTCCAGTTCCGCCTTGACCTCCTTGTTGGAGACCTCCTCGCCCGTGTCCGTCTCGATGCCCTCCGAGAAGTAGTACTTCAACTCGTAGACGCCCCACTCCGTCTGCACGTACTTCCCGTTGACCACGCGAGAGACCGTCGAGATGTCCATGTGGATGATCTCCGCGATGTCCTTGAGGATCATTGGCCGGAGGTGCCCCTCGCCGTGCTCGAAGAACTCGTGCTGGATCTGCACGATGGCCTCCATCACCTTCAGCATCGTGCCCCGGCGCTGCTGGATGGAGTTGATGAACCACCGCGCGCTCTCCATGCGCGTCTTGAGGAACTGGCGGGTCTCGGTGGCCGCCTTGTCGCCTCGCCGCTTCTTGGCGGAGAGGTCGTTCCACATGTTGCGGTAGTGGGCGTTGACGCGGAGTTCGGGGGCGTTGCGGCCGTTGAGCAGGATGCGGAAGTCGTCACCGTCGCGCTCCACGGTGAAGTCCGGCGTGATGTAGTTGGTCTGCTGCGCGAGGTCGCCTTCGCCGGGCTTCGGGTCCAGGCTGCGGACGAGGTCGTACGCCTCCTTGAGGTCGTACTCGTCGATGCCGAGCTTGCGCTGGATCTGGTCGAAGTGCTTCATGGTGAACGCCTTGTAGCAGTCGCGCACCATCTCGTAGGCGTTCTCGCGGCCGTCCACCTCGTCGCCCATCATGTCGAGCTGGACGAGCAGGCACTCGCGGAGGTCACGCGCGGCGATCCCGACCGGCTCCAGGCGCTGCACACGGCTGAGCACGCGCTCCACGTCCGCCTCGGTGAGCACCATCCCGAAGTTGAACATCACGTCGTCCACGATGCTCTCCACGGGACGCCGGAGATAGCCGTCCTCATCGATGGAGCCCACGATCTGATCGGCGATGAGTGCCTCGGTCTCGTCGAGGTCGAGCAGGCCGATCTGGTCCCGCAGGCTCTCCGCGAGAGAGGAGATGGCGGGCATGGGCGCCTCGCGGTCGTCCTCCTCGGCCGAGTGATCGGGGGCGGCCTTGTAGCCGTAGAGGTCGTCCGGGGCGTTCAAAAACTCGTCCCAGTCGAACTCGTCCTCACCCGCGGTGTCCACCTCCGCCTCGGGGGCGTCGTCGCGCTCCTCGGTGGACTCGTTGTCGAGTTGGAGGTCGTCCTCCTCCTCCATGCCCTCCTCCAGGAGCGGGTTGCTCTCCAGTTCCGCCTTGATGCGTTGCTCCAGCGCAAGCGTGGGCAGCTGCAGCAGCTTGATGTACTGGATCTGCTGCGGCGAGAGCTTCTGCTGAAGCGATTGCTTTTGACGGAGGTTGAGCATGTCCGCTCGGGACGGGAGAGGTCAGAGGTATCGGCGGGAGTCGCGTCAGGTTAAGGTTCCGTGGGCGCCGTTGGTACGGAGGTGGAGGCGCCATCGCCCGACGGACCGATGCCGAGGATCTCGCGCCGCTCGGCGAGGGCTTCCCGGAAACGCGCCACCCACTCGGCTCCGTAACGACGCTCTAGCGGCCGCGCGAGGAACTCGGCGAGTTGGAGACCCATCCGGCGCCCGTGCGGGATGGCGGGCGCGCACATCTCGATGGACTCCACGTTGAGCACCTCGACCCGGCTCTCCCCCTCGCCGTACGTCTCGACACGGATCGGGTACAGATGGCACGAGATGGGCTTCTCCCAGGCCAGCTTGCCCTGTCGATACGCCTCCTGAAGCGCACACAGCGCGATTCCCTTGCGGTACACCACGAAGATGCACTCGCGCCCCCCGACCGTCGTCGTGGCGTAGCCCTCGCGGTCGTTGCCCTCCCAGACGCCCTCGCGGCCGATCACCTCGTGCGCCTCCGGGCGGAGCCTCGGTCCCACGATGGGCAGCGCACGCTCCAACTCGTCGCGCTCTTCAGGAAGCAGGGGCGCGCCCCGGTCTCCCTCCACACAGCAGCCGCCCTTGCAGGCACTGAGTGCACAGCAGAACGGCGCGTCCAGGAGGGCGTCGGAGACGAGAACGTGATCGACTGCAAACATGGGGCCAACGTAGACCGCGACCACGGTCTGAGGCAATGGGTAAAGCCCCAATCTGGAGGGCCAAATAACGTGCGCCGGGCCCCACACGGGGCGGTCAGCGCACCACGGTCAGACGGGTGGTCGTCAGCCGCTCGCCTTGGGACAGGCGCACGAGATAGACGCCCGGGGCCAAGCGGTTCGTATCCACGGACGCCTCATGAGAGCCCGACGTGTGGGCGCCATCGGCCAGGGTGGTCACCTCCCGTCCTAGCAAGTCGTGCACGCTCACGCGCGCATCTCCCGCCTCGGCAAGCGTGTAGCGAACGCGGGCGAGGCCACGGGTCGGGTTCGGCACCGGGGGACGCAGCGCGAAGGCGTCGCCTGGCGGGGTGTCGGTCGAGACGGACCCGCCTCGGGTCAGACGGATCGTGAAGCGGTGTGTGGAGACCGCCGTCGGACCCGAGGCCGAGGGTGCAGCCACGGGCGTCGGCAGGAGACCGAGGGCGGCGGGGCGCACGCCAGAGGAGGTCTCCGGGACGGCGACGGTGAAGGCGTACGTGCCCGCCTCGGTCAGCGACACCGACGCCCCGGTTTCGTCATCGACGAGGGTGGCGGTCCACGCCTCGGGCAGGTCCTGCCACGCGAGCGAGAGGGCGAGGGGCCCCGGCGCGTAGCCCTCCAGCGACACCGAGACGGAAAGGCGGATCTCCCCCTCGGTGCTCGCCGGGAGGGCGTTCAGGGCGAGCGCGGTCGCCTCGGGATCCCCCACCCCCGTGGTGGCGAGGACCGCACGCGGCCAGGCGCCCGGCGTGAGGCGGAACGCATCGCGCGCGTCCACACCGAGCGCGGCCCCCTCGGTGGGCGCGACGAACGCCACCGAGGCGGGAGTGCCCTCCACCGACAGCGTGAGCCGAAGAGGAGACGCCAGACGAGAAGCGGCCTGGTCGGTCCGGCCGTAGACATCCGGGCCCCCGTCTGGGACGACCGACGCCGGGGTCACCTACAGAGCAGGAGCCGCCGCGGCGGCCTTCGCGAAGAACGCCTGGAAGGCCGGGATCTCCCCATCGGTCAGATCGCCCCCGACGCCCTGGCTCCAGGTGCGGTAGTTGCCGCCGAGGTAGTTGGGGTCGTAGACGTAGACGGATCGCGTGAGCCCGCCCGAGATGGAGACGCCATCCCAATCGAGCGCGGTCGCGAGGGGATTGCCAAGGAGGTTCCAGCCCTCCTCCACCGCGGGGGTGTCCACGTTGTCGGTGTAGGTCAGCGGGAAGGCCGTGAAGGGGACCGTGACGCTGGGAGCGGTGGGCAGGAGCGTCTTGGGGAAGCCCCCCTGCGTGCCCGAGGCGGTCGGGTCGTCGTCCTCGTAGATGTACGCGACGACGCCCTCCCCCGCCGCGAGAGACGCGCTCTGGTCGGTCACGCAGGTGTAGCCGGTGTCGAACGAGCCCTGGGTCTCGTCCCACGTGTAGACGGAGCAGAAAGCTGAGGCGGGATCGTCCGAGGCGGGGAAGCCCGTCGTCTGGAACGCACCGAGCAGGCCATCCACGGTGCCGCCGCCGGGGAGCGCGAGCATCCGGTAGTCGGCCGGGCCCGAGAGTTCGGCGCCCGTCCCGGCGGTGGCGGAGAACTCGCTCGTCGCGCCGTAGTCGCCGGTGCCCGAGGTGTACTCGGTGGCGGTGAGGGAGACGAACTCGCCCGCCGCGAGGGACGCGAGGGTGAGCGTCCCGCTCGCCTCGCCCAGGCCGTCGGTGGTGACGGTCGTGGTGGCGGCCAACGTGCGGCCTTCGCCGTGGCCCGACTCGTCCATATTGGTCGAGGCGTAGGCCTCGATCCAGAACTCGGCACTGGCGACGGTGCTGAGAGAGAACGACACGTCGTAGCCTCCGCCGGTGGCCGGAGCCACGCCCGTGATGACGGGGTAGTTGAGGAGGCCGTTGGGGCCGCTGTCGCCGTCGCCCGCGTCGTTGGGCGTGATGCCGAGGATGTTGTCCGTCGCGCCGTCGAGTTGGATGCCGAGCGAGCCGTTGTTCGCGATCGAGTTGTTGAGGAGGGTCGCGGTGGAGGCTCCCTCCACCTCGATGCCGTCGTC
>JBCCPW010000225.1:0-6347 GCA_039024735.1 Bacteroidota bacterium | reverse complement strand
GCGAACCCTCGCTCTTCTTTTCGCGCTCAGCCCTGCCCTCGCGCTGGCGCAGACTTCGTCCGAAGCTGATTCCCTCCTCGCCCGCCAACTCTCGCTCCGTGTTGAGGCAGACCAAGCGGCGCGTGGGCTGATTACGCTCGCGTTGAGGCAAGGCCGTCAGCCCGACGCCGCCGACGGCGCGTTCGCCTTGGCCATCGACTCGCTCAACACGGCTTGGCTCAAAGGTGTCGTTGCCGAGCGGGGGTGGCCGAAAGCGAGCGAGGTCGGGGAGCAAGGGGCTAGCGACGCTTGGCTCCTCGTTCAGCACGCGGACCGGGACCGCGCCTTTCAACGAGAGGTCCTCGGCCTCATGGAGGCGGCCGTCGCTGAGGGAGAGGCGTCGGGGTCCGACTTCGCCTACCTCACCGACCGTGTCCGACTGGCAGCGGGCGAGCCCCAGGTGTACGGGACGCAGTTCAGCGTGGTAGACGGGGCACCGGAGCCCCGTGAGCTTGAGGACCCAGACGGCGTAGACGCCCGCCGGGCAGCGGTCGGGCTCCAGCCGCTCGCGGAGTACCTCGAGTCCTTCCGCCAACGCGTCCTCGGCGGGGCGGCATCAGACGAGACTGAAGACGAGCAAACTCCGTAGGGGCAACGGCCGTGTAACCCGCGGCTGGTATTAGGAGGAAGCCAAGGGGCTGACGGCGATTCCAGTCGATTCGGGGTAGTCCGGGATCGAGAGGAGCCGCGAGGCGGTGAGCAGACGTGACGGTTCGCTCCTGCCCACCGAGGCGGGCTGGACCCAACGAGAACGGTATCACACCCGGTCGGTCGCGAGCTGCGCCGTTCAACCGCGCCTCGCCTCGGTCTCGGGTCGGCGGGGGAGCCTGGCCATCCCGCCTCGGCCATCCCGCCTCGGCCCTTCCGGTCTGGCCGCCTCGGTCGCAGCGCGAAGCACCGAGGCGGTCTGGCAACCGCAGCTCGTGTTCGTCCGTCACCGAGGCGGAAGCGAATGCGCTCGTCGATGGAGACGAGGGGTGCTCTGCGCTCCCCGACACCTCGCGTGGTCCCGCCTCGGTGTATCCTGAGGCTCGTTCCCGTCGCCCGTGCCGCCGCTGAGCGCCCCCCCTGTTCTACCGCCTCGGAGGCACCTGTGCGACCCGTCGGTTGGAACTCCTCTCGTTGACCGATCTGCTGGGATGCAAACAGACGTAGCCATTGTCGGGGGCGGCCTTGCGGGCCTTTGTGCCGCCCGACTGTTGCACAGGGCGGGTATCGGGTTCGTGCTCCTGGAGGCCCGCGACCGCCTCGGGGGCCGAGTCCTCACCGTAGACGACGCCGGACGGCCCTCTGAGGACGGGTTCGACCTTGGCCCGTCGTGGTACTGGCCTCGTGTCCAGCCCGACATCGCCGCTCTGATCGCCGAACTCGATCTCCCCGCCTTTGCACAGAGCACCAACGGCGACGTGATCTTTGAGCGCATGTCGCGGGAGGAACCGCAGCGTTACCCCGGCGTCGCGCGAGAGCAGCAGACCTCCCGCCTGGTCGGCGGTACGGGCGCGCTCGTCCGCGCGCTGGCGAGTGGATTCCCACCCGAGCACGTCCTGCTGAGCGCGAAGGTAACCGCGTTAGAGCTCACCAGCAGCGGCGTCGAACTGGCGGTGGAACGCGGGGGCGAGAGGGCTGAAACACTTCGAGCCGCGCAGGTCGTCGCGGCCCTACCGCCTCGGCTCCTCAACGCCACGGTATCGTTCACGCCCGGTCAGCCGGTGGCGACGGAGCGACGCTGGCAGGACACGCCGACATGGATGGCCCCTCATGCCAAGTTCTTCGCCCTGTACGACCGGCCGTTCTGGCGCGAGGCGGGCCTGTCCGGAACGGCACAGAGCCTCGTCGGACCGATGGCCGAGATCCACGACTCGACGACGGCGTCGGGGGCTGCGGCCCTGTTCGGGTTTCTCGGCACCGGCCCCGAGCAACGGGCAACCCTCGGGGAAGCAGCAGTGGTCCGGGCCTGCCTCGCCCAACTCGGGCGGGTGTTCGGTGCCGAAGCGCGGAATCCCCGCGCGACGTTGTTCAAGGACTGGGCGGCGGATCCGTTGACCGCGACGGCGGCCGACCAAAGCGCGAGCGGCCACCTCGTTCCGGATTCGACCGTCTGGGTGACGGGGCCGTGGCGCGAACGACTCGAACTAGGCGGCAGTGAGACGAGCCCAATCGACCCCGGCTACCTCACCGGCGCAGTGGTCGCGGCCGAGCGGGCCGTCTCCGAAGTCCTTCGAAAGCTGGGTGCCGGTGGTGAGCAGGCGTGAACGCTGGTGGCGGGGCCGCAGACCCCTCATCATCAGGCGAATGTCAAGTAGCTCCCGAAACGTGGAAGGGGCGCACGTCGGGCTGGCGCGGCCAGGCGGACGGAGCGCACCTCTCCCAAAGCATCGGCACCGCACGTCTCGGATCGAGAGGATTCCCTGCTCACGATAGCCCCGGCCTTGCTATCGGGTCGCGCGGGGATCCTTGTGTACAACGACCTCCCAGACCTCGCCGTCCCTCTGGAACTCGATGCGCAGGCGATCCCGGTTCTGGATGCTCAGGAGGTAGTCAAAGACCGTGCACACCTCGTCGGGGCTCACGTCAGACACGTCGGTGCCGTCGATCTGCACGATCAGGTCGTGCAGGCGGAGTCCCGCCTCCTCAGCGGACGATCCCGCTCGGAGGAACCCCACGCGGACAGCACGCCCGTCGATGATGGGCCGGAAACCGAACGTCGGCTTGTCTGGCGCCACCTCGGTGAAGGGCGAGAAGTAGACGTTTCCTCCCGAGTAGTCCAGCGTCACCACATGCGACTGGAGGAGCTTCGCCCCGATCAGCGAAGGCACACGCGCTCGTGTCCACACCTCGAGGTCGAGCAGGTCGAGACCCCCGATGGACAGGCGGTCGAGGGGGACTCGGAAGAACTCCTGGGTCTCGGCCTGCCCCCCGGCAGAGCCTCCGAACACGCCGGACGCCGTGGCCGAGACGGAGTCGATGAGGCCCTGGCGCCGAAGCTGCTCGAAGGCCCGGATGTTCAGGTGAAGCAGTTCCGTGTTCCCTGTGTCGAACAACGCGTTGTCGGCAAAGGAGCCGTTGATGCGGTGAGAGACGACCGGCATGAAAGGGTAGCCGGACACGACGAGGTCGGCCCGGGCGGCTCCCGCCACGTGCTCCAAGTCGTCCGTGCGGCTCGCGAGGATGACCCGTTCCCTCTCCAAGTCGATCTGCCAGTTGGCGAGGGGCATGAGCTCAGACCCGATCACACCTCCATCGAACAGACACCTCGCCGCTCCACTCTCCTCCTCATCGAGGATGAAGACGGGCACGTCCCGGAAGACCACATCGCCGATCTGCATCCGGTCCAGCACCGCGAGGTCCATCGTCACGGGCGTGCCGTTGGCGTCCACACCGGTGGACTGCCCGCGGATCTCCAAGCCAAGCGCATCGGCCATCGCGCGGGTGAGGATCGTGGGGGAGCCGGTGTCCAGGATGAAGCTGGACCGGAGCCCATCCGCCTCGGCTTCGAGGTACACCTTGCCTCGTCGAACCTCGGCGGGGACCTCGGACACGAACTCCTGATTCTCCACGGAGGTCGTGGTGCTGAACACGAATGAGGGTCCCCCCTGCGGAGGTGACGTGGAACACCCCGCGAGCAGAACGAGGAGGATGAGGACGTGACCTGATCGCATGGCATGAACCGGGTGCAGACGGGGCCAGACGAGCCCCTCGATGGCGGGGGAGCGTAGGTCCTGAATCGGGAATCCCGCCCGGCGAAGCGGCCGAGTTCCACGACCGCGATGTCGGACGGCCGTCCGGGGACCGCGACCGACTCGGAGGCCGTCGTCATCGACCACCGCCCGGCTGCCAGATCGGGACTTTCGGGTCGGTCTGGTGCCTCCGGTTCTCCAGAGACCACGGACCACCGCCGACCGTGGCACCGAGGCGGGGACGGGCGACTCCGCAGAGCCTGCCGCCCTCGGCTCTCGGCCCCTCCGCCTCGGTGTGTCCGAGAGCGGTGGTCCAGCATCCTGCACGGCCCGACGCTCCGGTCCTTCCCACCGAGGCGGGGCTGGTCGGGTGTCCGCCTCGGTGCAGGCGTGAGGGCCGTGTGGACCGAGGCGGGCCGCTCAGTTCGCCCGGTACCGGTCGAACCACGCCAGGATGTAGGCCACCTTCGCCGCGAGTTGGCTCGGCCGGTTCGCGATGAAGTGCGACGCGCCCGGAATCTCGACGTAGGCCGTCTCGACCTCTCGCAGCCGGAGCGCGTGGTAGAGCTGGCGGGCCTCGGAGGGCGGCGTCCGCAGGTCGTTCATCCCCACCATCACCATCGTCGGCGTGGACACGTTGCCCACGACGGAGATCGGCGACTCTTCCCAGTAGACCGTCGGGTTCTCCCATGGCTGGCCGGGGTAGCGGTAGTCCGCGTAGGCGTAGTAGTTGTCCGCCACCAGGGTCTTCGAGATCCAGTTCATGACGGGCTTGACAACGGCCGCTGCCTGGAAGCGGTCGGTGTTGCCCACGATCCAGGCCGTCATGGTGCCGCCCGCGCTGCCGCCGGTCACGTAGAGCGAGTCTGGGTGGACGCCGCCCGACGCGATGACGGCGTCCACGCCGGTCATGATGTCGCCGTAGTCGCCGCCGGGGTAGTCGTGGTAGAGGAGGTCCGCGAAGGCCTCGCCGTAGCCCGTACTTCCGCGTGGGTTCGGGTAGAACACGGCGTAGCCGTCGGCCGCGAAGAGCTGGACCTCGGGCGAGAACTGCGGGCCGTACGACGTGATCGGCCCGCCGTGGATCTCGACCAGCATCGGGTACTGACGGCCCGGCTCCGCGTTCGGCGGGCGGACGATCCAGCCCTGAATGTCGAGGCCGTCCTCCGACTGCCACGTGATCTCCTCCACCTCGCCGAGGGTGCGGAACGGCAGGAGGTCGCCGTTGAGGTCGGTCAGCACGCGCGTCTCGCCGTTGTCCACGACGGCCACGTCGGACGGCCGGTACGCGGTCCCGTGCGTGGACGCGACGACGCCATCGGCCGAGACGGAGTAGGCACCGCTCGTGTACGGCCGTCCGATGGCGGTCCCGCCGAGCGCGTCGGTGATCTCGCGCACGTCGCCGTCCATCGAGACGTGCATCAGCGTGTTCATCCCGCGCGTCAGCGTCGTCGCGTAGAGCCCGTCCGAGGCCCACGTGAGGCCGGAGAAGCTCTGGTCGAGGTCGGCCGCGAGCACGCGGGGGGCGCCGCCCGACAGGTTGCGGACGTGGATCTGTGTGTTCTGGAAGGTGCGGACGCGGTCGTCGTAGCCGAGGTACGCCACGCGCTGCCCGTCAGGCGACACCACGGGGCTGCGGTCCGGCCCGTCTCGGTCGGTGAGCGCCACGATGGTCGTGTCCGTCAGCCCGACGCGGTAGAGCTCCGAGGCGCGGAACGCGATCTGCCAGTCGTCGCGCCGGTTGCCGGAGAAGACGAGACCGCTGCCGTCCGGCAGCCATGCGAGATCGGTGCCGTGGGGGTAGTCGCCGTGTGTGAGTTGGCGGGGCGTCCCGCCGTCCGCGGGCACGACGAACACGTGGCGGAAGCCGGGCTCGATGTTGCCGGAGCCGTCCGACTCGTGGTTGACGCGGTCCACGATGCGGGGCCTCGGCGCCCACTCGGCGCCCCGAGGCGGGGCGGGCATGTTCACGTCGAACGTCGGGTCCTTCTCGGGAACGAGCATCGAGAACGCCAGCATCGTTCCGTCCGGCGACCACGTGAGCCCGGCAGGCGACCGGTCGAGTTGTGTCAGCCGCGCCGTCTGGCCGGTGTCCTGCCAGCGGACGAACAGTTCCGCTCCCTCGTCCGTGGACGCCACAAACGCGATCCGGTCCCCACTCGGGGACCACCGAGGCGTCGACTCTCCCGCCTCGGTGGTTGTCAGCTTGCGATGCCCGTCGCCGTCGGTCCCGACGATCCAGAGCGAGCGGCGGCGGCGGTCGGTCATCCGGTCCATCCCGGCCCGGACGTAGACGACGTGCTCGCCATCGGGGCTGATCTGCGGGTCTTCCGCCCACTCCAGTTCGAACACGTCGGCCAGTGTGAAGGGGGTCTGACCTGCCACCACCGAGGCGGAGCCGAATGCGACGAGGAGTGGGAGGAGCAGGCGGGAAGGCATTTCAGTTCGGACGTGGGGCCCGCAGGATACCCAGACGGCCGCCCGTGTTGGTCTGCTCCGCCTCTCCGCTAGTACGGGTAATGCTATGACTTGACGGACGGAACAGCGGACGCGAGTCCGCCGGTCGGAGAGGTCACTACACACCTCCGCGGCTCCCCGCGCCCGCTGACATGACGGCCGTCACGCTGCAAG
>JBCCPW010000224.1:0-6354 GCA_039024735.1 Bacteroidota bacterium | reverse complement strand
CGGGTGGGGCGGGGCCCCCCCCGCCCGCGGGGTGGGCGCCCCGGGCGGGGGGCGGGTGGCCCTGGGGGGGCGGGCGGGGGGGGGCGGGGGGATAAACACGCGTCGGCCCCGACTCGTGAGGCGAGCCGGGGCCGACATGCGGCGAGAGCGTCAGCCCTCTGCGGGAGCCGCATTGAACGATCCCGATGCCGTGAGGCCGTCGGGGAAGGCGAGACTGAAGGTGCCAGAGATCTGCCCGTCCGTGACGGTCACATCAACAGAGCCGGACGCGGCGCGGACGGTGGAACGGTCTCCGCGGTCCGTCATGCCCTCACCGGTGTAGAGTGCGAGGAAGTCGAACGGGGCGTCGAGGTTGCGGGAGGATTCGATGCCGTACGTCCCCGAGGCGAGACGCTCTCCCGGCGCGATAGAGCCGAGGAGGATCTCTTCTCCGCTGTCGGCCCGAAGATTTAGGACCGTGAACGTAAACGCTTCGTCGGAGACTTCACCGGTCTCCGCGATGACGTACGCGCCGAACGTGCCCTCGAACGCCGTGTCGTCTGTGCTGAGGGTGGAGGCGGCGGTGCCACCGAGCGTGACCGAGGCGGACGGGGAGGAGACCGTGGCGGAGAAGGCGCCCGGCTCCAGGGGGGACGGACCGAGGGGGGCGTCTGGCGACGTGCCGTCGCACGCGACGAGCGCCAGGGCGAGCACGCATGTGAGCGTGACGGATGAACGATGTGTCATGGGTACAGGGGGGGAGTGGGACAAAGGGGACCAATGCAAGACGCCCAAGAGCGCAGACCCACACGGCCTATACCCCTCAGAGGTGTCCCCTGACCACTCCCAGACCGCTTTCGTTCACGTACCCTTGATGGAGACGCTGGGCACCTAGGGAGGGCACGCCGCGTTGTGTTGACCCGGCTCCCAACCCTCCCGATCTTTCGGTTCTTCCCTCCCGATCCGATGCGCCTCGCCGTTCTGACCGCCGTCCTCGGTCTGTCCCTCCTGCTCGCCGGTCCCGCCTCTGCCCAACTCGCGGCCGATGTGCCCGGCCGTCCGGCTCCCGTCGAGGTGGTCGCCTCGCCGCAGGCGCCGACGCTCTCGCTCGCGGGGCTCTTCAACGCCGAGACGCTCAAGCTGAGCCACTCGTATCAGTACGGGTACCAGACCGGGTTCGGCGGCGACCTTGGCCTGGGCGTGTACACCACCTCGCTCCGGTGGCAGCCCAGCGCTCGCCTCGCAGGCCGCGTGGACGTGGGCTTCGCACACGGCGCGACGGGATCGCTCGCGAGCGCAACGGGTCTTTCCCCGGACAACCCCGTTCGGCCGTTCCTCCAGAACGCGGAACTGGCGTGGCGTCCCACGGAGAGCAGCGTCGTCCACCTCCAGATCAGCCAGTCACCGTACGGCGCCACGTGCCGGTACGATTGCACGTACGGATCGCGGTACCGGCCGTACAACTCCGGCCTCGCGGTCCGCACGGGCGGCGACCTGTTCTGGCGAGAGTTCCCCGAGGGCGAGGAGTAGCGCAGCGTGGCCCGTCCACGGATCGTAGACGCGCTGTTGAACGTCGCCTTGGTGGGCGTCCTGGTGCTCGTGGGCGTGCTCCTGTACGGCCTCGTGACGCGCACGTCCACCCCGCGCACGACCCCCACACGAGACGCGTCGGTGCTCTCCGCGCCCGGCGCGGACCCGATTCAGGTGGAGGTGCGCAACGCCGCTGGAGCCGACGGCATCGCGCGCGCCACGACGGCCTACCTCCGCCGCCGAGGGTTCGACGTGATTGAGATGGGGAACGCCACGGGACAGCGCGAGGCGACGGTCGTGGTGGTGCGAGCCGGGACCGATGCCTACGCTCGCCGCGTGGCCGCCGCACTCGACCTTCCCGCAGACCGCGTGGAAGCGGGCGGCCCGCTGGCCGATTATGATCCCGACGTGGCCGTCTTCCTCGGGGCCGATTACGCGCGTCTCGCCCCGTTCCAAGACGCGCTCCCTGACTCGACCGACTGACTT
This sequence comes from Bacteroidota bacterium, assembly GCA_039024735.1. Classification (GTDB taxonomy): domain Bacteria; phylum Bacteroidota; class Rhodothermia; order Rhodothermales; family Rubricoccaceae; genus Rubricoccus. The sequence continues at coordinate 4,359 of JBCCPW010000224.1, read as the reverse complement.
CCCAACCGCATGACCACCGCTTCAACCTCCGCCCGCTCCTCCCGAGACCGCCGAGACGGCCCGACCCCCGGCCGAGACCTCGCGCGGATCGCCGCCCTCGCGGCCCTCGACAAGAAGGCGCGCGAGGTGACCGTCATGGACCTGCGCGGCATCTCGGGCGAGGTGGACTACTTCGTGATCGCGACCGGCGAGAGCGACCTCCAGATCAAAGCCATCGTGGAAGGCATTGTCCAGGCCATACGCGAGCAGGCGGGCGAGCGGCCCGTCCATCGCGAAGGTCAGCCGGGCACGAGCCGGTGGATCGTGCTGGACTACTTCGACCTCGCCGTGCACGTCTTCGACCCGGAGAGCCGCACCCACTACGACCTGGAGCGCCTCTGGGGCGATGCCCCGATGGAAACCCTCGAGGACGACGCCGAGGCGGTCGCTCTGCTCGATGCTCCGCCTGACGTGCCCCCGGCCGCGTGACCGCACGCCTGCTTCTGTTCCTCCTCGCGACGCTGGCACTTGTGGGGTGCTCCGGTGGCGGTGAGGCAACCTCGCCCGATGGCGACGAGACGTTCGGCCATCGGTACGGCTCCCTCGCCCCCGATGGCCGCGAGACGGTTTTTCTGTCCCCGCCCGACTCGGTCCGGCGCGTGTTGGTGTACCCGGCCGTTCTGGACTCCGTCTCGGTCCGGCTGGAACGCCCGGCCACCCTCCGCACGAAGCCCGTCCGCGTGGAGGTGCTGCTCAAGGGCGTCTTGCCGGATGCGTGCTCGCGTCTCCAGAATGCGGAGCAGATCCGGCGCGGTCACCTCATCAACGTCGATCTGACGATCCGCCAGCCGCGAGGGCGCGCATGCGCGCAGGTGGTCCGGCCGTTCCGGTTCTACCTCCCGCTGGACGGCACCTTTGAGCCGGGCTCGTACACGCTCAAGGTGAACGGGGCGGCGCTTCCGTTCCGAATCCGCGAGCTGGAACCGGACGAATGACGCCCCGCGTGCTCCTGATCGTAGCGGGTGTCAGCGGAGCCGTGGCCGTCGCGCTGGGCGCCTTCGGGGCGCACGCCCTCGCCGAGGCGGTCCCGCCCGAGCGGTTGGAGACGTGGCGGACCGCCTCGGTGTATCACCTCGTGCACACCCTCGCGTTGGGCCTCGCGGGCGTGATGGGTCGCCTCGGATGGCGCACAGGGGCCGCCAGGGGCCTCTTCCTGGTCGGGATCGTGCTGTTCTGCGGGAGCCTGTACGCGCTCGTGCTGCTGGATCAGCCGCTGCTCGGGGCGGTGGCGCCGGTCGGTGGCGTGGCATTTATCGCGGGATGGGCCGCGCTGGCGGTCGCCTCGTGGCGAGAGCGCCCCGACGACGCCCCATAGAGCCGAAGGACCGGTGCCGTTCTCGTGCCTCCGGTGCCACCGAGGCGGGCGGAAGCGGTACCGAAGAAAGCGCTTTCACCGTCGCCGACGCGCCGTAGATTTGCGCCCCCTTCCCTGGCTGCCCACCCCCCGCTCGATGAAGCTGACCGTCCTCGGAGCGGGCGCCATCGGGACCGCCGTCGCCCACGACCTCTGCCGCCGCGAGGGCGTGACGCGCGTCCAGGTCTGCGAAGCTCGCCCCATCGTCCTCCGGCACCTCCGCGCCCACGGGGCCCACCCCCTCCTTCGCACCTTCGCCGCCGACGCGCGCGATTCGGCCACGCTGGAGCCGATCCTGTCTGGAAGCACGGTCGTGGTCTCGTGCGTGGGGCCGCGGCACAGCCCGGCCCTGGCGCAGATGGCCATCGAGGCGGGCGCTCACTTTGTCGACCTCGGCGGGCCGCTGAACGACCCCGAGCTGGAGGAGCGGGCCGCGGCGAGAGGCCGCTGGATCGTGACGGGCGCGGGCCTCGCGCCTGGCCTCGCGAACATCCTCGTCGTGAAGGCGCTGGAGGCGTTCGACCGCGCGACGAAGGTGCGCGTCCTCGTGGGCGACATCCCCGCAGAGCCGTCGCCGCCGTTCAATCACCGGCTCGCGCACTCTGCCGAGAAGCTCCTCGACGACTACACGAGCCCGGTCACGGTGCTTCGCGACGGGAGGGTGGAGACACGCGAGCCCCTGACCACCATCGAGCACGTCGAGGTGGAGGGGTTCGGCACGCTGGAGGCGTTCTACGCAGGGGCCGGACTGGGAGCCCTCGCGGGGCGCCTCGCGGGCTCGCTGGACCGTCTGAGCGTGAAGGTGCTCCGCTACCCCGGTCACGCGGCTCAGGTCCGCTTCCTCCTCGACCTCGGCCTCGCGGACTCGACCGTCCTCGACGTGCGCACGCACCTCACCTACCGCGACGTGCTCGTCCGGCGCCTTCGCCAGCGCCTCGGTGGCGACTACGAGGACGCCGTCATCCTCCGCGTCGATGCCTGGGGCGTGAAGAACGAGGCGCCCGTTGGGCTCTCCGTTCGTCTTGTGGACCGCTTCGACCAGGCGACGGGGCTCTCCGCGATGCAGCGTTGCACGGCGTTCCCGGCCGCCTCGGCGGCGTGGACACTGGCGATGGGAGACCTCACGGGCGGAGGCCACGGTGCCCTCGAAACCGTGGTGCCCGTCGATGGACTCCTGGCCGATCTCGCGGACCGAGGCATCACGGTGGGGTACCACGAGGCGGAGCCGCTTCCGGCGTAGCCACACGCCCCGCCTCGGTTCACATTGGGTCGGTTCGCCTCGGCACCGAGGCGGGGGCCCTCAGTCGCAGGGCTATCGCGTATTCGTCCACGGGCTCAATCCGGCGGACTCTGCGATAGCATCCGGCGGTTCCGCTCGCGCCTGTCCCGCATGGATTCCCGCCTTCGCGGGAATGACGGTGTAAAGGTCAGGGAATATGCGATAGCCCTGTCTTCAGCCGGTGCCGTACGCGCGGAGCACGGCGCCATCGTGCACAGCCCCGGCGTCGCCGCAGAGCTGCACGCAGAGCGCCGCGATGGCCTCCGCCGAGACGCCCGGTGTCCCCTCCGCCTCGGTGCCAAACAGGATCATGCTCGGCGCGACGCTGACGCACGCGAGATTGTCGTGCTCGGCGCTCGTGGCCTCCAGAAGCCGGATCACGCCCGCCTTCGAGGCCGCGTAGGCCGCTTGTTGCGCGGGGCCCCGGTCGGCCCCCTGCCGCGAGGCGATCCCGACGATCCGCCCGTCCGTCGCGCGGCGGGCGAACGCCCGGACGCAGAGGAAGGCGCTCGTCAGGTTGAGATTGAGCACGTGGTCCCAACCCTCGCGCGAGGTGGTCGCCAGCGGTCCGCCGTCCCACGTCCCAACCGTGTGGATGAGCGCCCATGGAGTCCCGAGGGCGTCCACGACCGCGTCGAACACGCGGGCCACGTTCGCCCCGTCGGTCACGTCGGCCTGCCAGGAGCGGACGCCAGCGGGGAAGTCGGCGGGCTCGGCGTGGTCCAGCGCGGCGACGGGGGCACCCGCCTCGGTGAGGTGCCGGACGAGGACGCGGCCCAGGCGCCCACCTGCGCCCGTGACGATGACCGGTCGGGTGGAGAGGTCCATCTACTCAGCGGAGGTGTGGTCGTGGATGACGAGCCAGCCGTCCTCGGTGTTCTGGAGGAGGAGCGAGAAGAGGCCCGTCGCGCCGTCCGTGTTCTCGCGCGTGAGCCGCCAGCGCCCGAACGCCAGCGCGTGAAGCGCCGACATCGGGCGAATCTCGATGCCCTCGAACGACAGCGTGCCCATCGTCTCGCGATCCGGGTAGCCACGCACATAGGCGTAGTAGCTGTCCTCCCAGCCTCGGCGCTCGTTGTTGCCGGAGAGGAACACGAGCGTGTCGGTCTGGGCGTAGCCGTTCATGAAGCCTCGGATGGAGCCCTCGTTCCAGGCGTCGACCTGGGCGTCGAGCGTGGCGCGGACGCCCTCGCGAACCGCCTCGGCGTCGAACGGGGCCGAGGCGGGTGGGGGCGGGGATGAGGCACAGGCCGCGATGACCAGCGTGAGGCCGAGGAGCGTGAGCAGGCGGAGGGGCATGGCGCGAGGGGGCAGAGCGCAGAGACTACGACCGGACGCGGCCCGGATCCTCCCGCCTCGGTGTGCGCGATGGGCCATGGGGATTTCCCCTTGTATGCGCCTCGTGCCGCCGGGTACCTTTGCCGCCGCACACGAGAGCCCCGGCGTGGTCGTTGCGCCGCTGCTCCTCCTCAAGGTTTTTCCCGGTCGCCGCTGACGCGTTCGCTACGCCCTCGCACCGTCCTCTCCTTCGCCCTCGGCTGATGCCGATCCATGGACGCGTGCGCTCTTGAGCCGTTGCCCTCCGCTTCGTGCGCGCGTCCAACCGCCCCGCCGCTCCCCTTCGCCAGCTCGCTCGCCTCGTCGCCCTCGCGACGGGCGTCCTCGTGCTTCTCCACGCCGGAGACCT
>JBCCPW010000223.1:0-6365 GCA_039024735.1 Bacteroidota bacterium | reverse complement strand
TCACGCCCGACGGTCTCTATCCCGGCATCCGCGAGTCGGTGATGCGCGAGGCACGTGCGCTGTGAGCGACCGGCTCTACCTCGACCATATCCTCAACCGGATTGAGCGAATCGAACGCTACGTCGAGAACGACCGAGACCTATTCCTGAACGACGAGAAGACGCAGGACGCGGTGCTCCGCAGCCTCCAAACACTGGCGGAGTCCACCCAACGCCTCTCCGATGAGATCAAGCAATCCTACCCGGGAACAGACTGGCGGGCGATCTCTGGCTTCCGCAACGTCATCGTCCACAACTACCTCGGGTTGAGCACCGAGCAGGTGTGGATCATCGTCTCGCGGGATCTGCCAGCCTTGAAGGCCACCGTTGAGACGATGCGGGAGGAACTGGACGACCGGTAGTCCACAGCAGTGCGAACCGGAGCGCCTCGGTACCGAGGCGGGAGACGGCCTACGCCAACCGCGTCAGCACCAGCCCCGCGATTCCTGCCACCAACGCCCCCTTGAGCCACGCCCGCATCCGCCGCGCGGGCTGCCTCCACTCTGTCCCCGAGATCAGCCCCGGAGCCCCCGTCCAGATCGCGACCAGAAGGCACGCGGCCAGGCCCAGGCCCCACACGTAAAACGCCGAGCCCACGACCTGTGCCGCCAACGGCAGGCTCGCCAGGAGAGCGCCGGTGAGACCGAGCGCGAGACCGAGCGCCCGCCGTTCGCCCCACACAATCGGCAGCGTGCGAGCGCCGCCCGCCCGATCCCCCTCCACGTCTTCCACGTCTTTCGCGATCTCGCGCACGAACACGATGCCGCCCCCCAGGATCACGCCGGCCCACAGCGGACCCGTCGCGGGACCGGCCGCGAGGCCGCCGAAGAGAACCCCCAACGCGATGGTGGCGCCCACCGCCACGTTTCCGAGCAGCACCGTTCCTTTCAGATGCGTGCTGTACGCCCACAGAAACAGCACCGAGAGCGCCGCGATCACGCCGTGCACCGGCGAGACCATCGCGCCGAGCACCCAGCCTGTGATGGAGATCGCAGCGTAGAACATCCAGGCAGCCCGGCGGGACACGCGGCCACTCGCCAGCGGCCGGTCCGGCCGGTTGATCTGGTCGATCTCGACGTCATAGAGATCGTTGACCACCATCGAGCCCGCGCCGACGAGCGTGGCGGAGAGCATCGCGAGGAGCAACCGCCCCAGCGCCTCACCCTCGAACGCAGCGCCGCCCGCGACGAGCACGCCCCCGAGGGCCGTTGCCGCGAGGAACAGGACCACGTTGAACGGCCGGGTGAGGCGGAGGAGATCGAGCGCGAGAGCCATCGAGGCAACCTACCCGGACGCAGACCTGTCCCGCCTCGGTACCGAGGCGGGAGGCGCTACGCGGCTTCCTCGGTCTCCTCCAGTGTGCGGAGGTAGTCCTCCACCGAGCCCACGCTGACGCGCGTCTCACCCTTGATCTTCTTCGCCTTGATGCTCCCCTGCCGAATCAGCTTCTGGACCTGATTCCGGTCGATGAGCTTGAGCAGGCGCCGCGCCTCGGTGCGGCTCACGGTGTCGTCGCGGTACTCGTCGGCGAAGCCCTCCAGGAATGTCAGCGACGACGGGCTGATCTCGATCAGGCGGGTCTCCTCGTTCTGCTGCGAGATGCCCCACGAGAGGCTCGCGTCGATGAGGCCCCGGTCGGTCCAACGGACGAGGGTTTGCTTGGAGATGCGAAGGGCCTCGGAGAGTTCGTCGAGATCGAGAGTGGTGGGGTCGCTCATGCGGAGGGGAAGGGCCAGAGGGGAAACGACGGGTACTTACGCCCGACCTCCCCAGAAGGTCCCTCGTCTTTCCTGGCCCACCCTGCGTCTCCTCCCCAGTGCCTGTTCAGCGCATCGCGCGATCCGTGAGATCCTCCAGCGCCTCGGACGTGATCACGCGCCACGCGGGCGCCCCGAGGATCCCGCTCGCCGTGCGCCGGAACGTGGCCTTGACGAGCAGCGCCTTGCCTCGGTCGCTGCCGTCCTCCACAAACGACCCAGCCGTGAACCGGAAGACGAACGTCGCCTCGGTCGGGTCAAAGCCAATCTCTCGGGCGACCGTCTCGGCCACGAACGGCGCCTCATCGGTGATGGGCGCACGGCCATTCCCCGCGCGGTCATCGATCACGACCGTCCGGGGACGACGCTGGTCCTCCGACGCGAACACGCGGACACGGGCGCTCCGCTGCTGCCCCAGGTCGTAGCTGCGCCACGTGACGTCCTGGTCGTGCATCGCGCTCTGCGCCGATGGAATGGGGGCTGCGAACAGGACGGCAAGGAGAAGCCACAGTGCACGCATCAATCCTCAGGGTGGTGGGGGCCTCTAGACACGTCGCGGTTCGGGATCTAACTCGGCGGCACAAAAAAGCGGGGCCACCCCGTGAGGAGTGACCCCGTGTGCCCTAGCGTGGAGCCACCCGCCTCGGTGACCAACCGGACCGAGGCGGGAGTCACCGAGGCGGAACGGGCGAACAGCCGCCGATCAGCGCGCGACCGTGAGCGACCGACTCGCCGTGAACGCCTCGCCTCGCACCAGCAAGACGTACGTCCCGGCGGCCAGCGACGACACGTCCACCGAGAGCGTCTGGCGGACCCCAGCCGCCACCTCCCCGTCGTGGAGCAGCGCCACGCGGCGGCCGAGCACGTCAACGACCTCGGCCGTCACCGACTGAGGAGTTCGAACCGCGAAGGTAGCGGTGGCTCCGGTGCGCGCCGGGTTGGGCGCGGGGGGCGTCAGGAGGTATGGCCCGTCGAAGTCCAGACCGTCCTCGGTGGAAACACCCGGGAGCACGCTCATCTTCACGAGGACCTGCGCGGGACCCTCCGGATCGTTCGAGTTGAGGCGGAGCGTGGTCTGCTCGCTTGCGCCGATGGGATCGTCCGTGCCGGGTGTGGCCGAGAGGTCAATCTCCACGCTTGCACTGGGGAACAGGGTCCCCTCTTCGAGCCCAATTGAAAGCCAATCGGGAAGCGTACCGGAGGCATCGGCGAGGCTCCAGTCCAGAGTGAACGCGCCGGTGTTGGTCAGAGTGATCGTTCGCGTGGTGACCTCTCCGCGCGCCGCCTCGATGGTGATCTCCGGGGTGCTGAGCGCGGCTGTCGGCGGTGCCTGGGTGGTGACGAAGAGACGGAGCGGGACCTCCACCGCACCCACCGTCGGATCGTTCGACTCGATGCGGAGGAGACCGTCGTACGTGCCCTCCGGGAGGTCGACCGCGCTGGCGAGGATCTCGACCTCGCCCGTCTCACCCGGTGCCAAGGTGCCCACGTCTCCCGATGTGATGGAGCCCCAGAACGCCGAGATCCGGATCGCGAGACCCTCCCGCAGATAGGCAGTGTTGTGAACGATCTCCAGGCCGTCGGTCCCGCTCGCGTTCTCGATCCCGACCGTGTGCGAGGTGCCCGCTCCGTCCAAGTTGATCTCCTCGTACTGGAGAACGATCTCGCCGCTGCGGGACAGAATCGCCTGGACGCTGATCGTCGCCGTTCCGCCGCTGTTGTAGTGCGGGATCCCATCCCACTGGATGACGAACCGTCCGTCGCCGAGATCCTGGGCGTAGATGGCGCCCCCGTCGAGCGGGTTGAGGTCATCCCAGAACACGGCGACAAAGTTGTCGGGCACGCCCGTGCTCGGAATCGGCTCGTTGGTGTAGGCCGTCGTCCCGACCGAGTTGAAGGTCAGATAGCCGTTGGAGCTGACGTTGACCGTGGTGTACTCCTCGCCGTAGAACGAGAACGACCAGGGAAGCGCAACCGCCTCGGCGTCGTCATCCTGAAGAGAGATCGGAGAGGCCGTGCCTGCGAGGTCGATCCAGTCGTAAGTGGGACCACTGGGCTCATCAGAGTCAATCCACTGGTACCCAAAGGCGTCGGGTCCGCCTCGGTCCTTTGCCGCGGCGGCCGGAGGCATGACCGAGGCGGAGGTGGTGACGGCAGGGTCCTTCGGCTCGGCCCGGGTCTTGGGAGGCGGCGCCGAGGCGAGGCGCTCGGCTTCGCCCTCCGCGTAGCGTGCGGCGTGCCGGGCCCGCGAGGCCGACGATGGCTGCACCGAGGCGGAGAAGCGGAGCGTGCTCTCGCCTGCATTCGTGATCGGCAACGTCCGCGAGATGACCGCCTCGGGCTCCGCGACGAACTCGAATGGCTGGGTTCGCACGTCGATTTCCGGCGGTCCCAGCGTCGTCACAGCGACACTGTTGGAGACGGGCGACGGGTTGAAGTTGTCATCGATCGCTTTCACCGCCACGTGCTGTGCGGTGTTGAACGGGAGCCCCACCGCGACGATCTCCTCCGCCGCACCGCTGGCCTGGGGCGAGGCCGTGACGGTGGCAGAGTTGGCAGCGTCCCAGTCCGCCTCGGTGAGGATGGGCGCGTCACTGAAGCGAACCTGGTACGCGAGGGCTTGTCCCGTCGTCCCATCGTCGCCGGTGGCCGTGAAGGCGAGGGTCACCTCGTCTCCGCCGGGCGCGGCAACGGTGAGGTCCGTGATGGCGGCGGGCGGCCGGTCCTCCGGTACGATGAAGCTTTCGGCCTGGTCAGACCGGGACTCGCTGCTGCCCTGGCTCGCGCCGAACCCGAGCCCGCGGCGGGCAAAGGCCGCACCGAGGAGGTCCAGGTGGGCGCCACCGTAGAGCAACTCGTCGGCGGCGTAGATGGCATCACGGCCGTCCACGAAGCCCGGACCGCAGGGCTGCAGCTTGAGGGCCGTCGTGACGAGGTGCATCGCCTTCTGGTTGCCCGCCGTGCCGTTGGGATCCCACAGATTGGCGTCGAAGCCGTAGGCGTCGATCAAGTCCCAGGTGAGTTCCCAGAGAGCCGTCGCCCACACGAACCCGACGCCGTGCGGGATGGGAAGCGCTCCGTCGTTGGTGTCTCCGTAGGTGTACGCGTTAACCCCGAAGTCCGTGGAGTACGGAGCCGGACGGATGCCCGGACCGCTCGTGGTCTGCCCGAAGAGATAGTTCCCGACCGGGACTGGGTCCTCGCGTTGGTCCTCTGCCGACATGGTGAACATCGCGCCGTACCAATCGCTCCAGCCCTCGCCCATCTGCTCGGGGTAGCTCGTCGTGGAGAGGCACCCGACGTTCGAGGGCCCACCGGTCAGACGGATCGTGATGCCGTGGCCGTATTCGTGGACCACGACCATGTTGTCGTACGAGCCGTCGATCTCCGGCGAGCCGTTCGTGCCGACGTACATCTGCATTCTCGGCTCGCCGCCTTCGGAAGGCGTGGAGAAGTTGGCGTTGTTCACGCACGGGAAGAACTCATTGCAGATGTCGGCGCCGGATTGGCTCTCTGCATCCACCGCGTCGCCGCCGATGCCGGTTCCGCTGTAGTTGGTCGCCTGGAAGTTGCCGCTGGCTTCGTCGAAGCCGTAGTGGTGGAGGACGTCGTGGATGACGTTGGTCCAGTAGAAGAGGTTGGTGACCGAGGCGTCGCGGTTGAGAGACGGGTCCTGGCCGAAGTCCAGGCCGAAGTCGAAGGCGAGAGCGGAACCGCCGTCAGGCTCACCGTTCGTGTCCGGCCCCTCGTCGTCGTCGCGGTCTAGGTAGGCGTGGGTGTTGTTGCCGCGCGTGATGGTGAACTCTGCGCCCTCCGCGCCATCGGTGTCGTGCCAGCCGAAGGGCGAGGCGACCGGATCGTGCGGGTTGGTGACGAGCGTGCGGCCGTCGGCGGGAGGGACGGCGTCCGCGTGATGGATGGGGCTGACGAGCGGGAGCGCGAACACGCGGTAGCTCGCACCTCCGCGCTTCTCGACGAGTTCGTCCGCGAGGCGCAAGGCGAAGGGCACCATCGGTGGCGCCTGCGCTTCGTAGGGCTCCAGTTCGATGGGCTCCGTTTGCGTGTGCCCGGTGGGGGTGTGGCCGAAGGAGTCGCGCACCAGCCGGTCCTCCACGCGAATCACGCGGCCCGTCGCGGCATCCACGTGGCCAAACCAGTCGCCCCCGGAGTGGAGGTACAGCGTGGTCTCCCACGCGAGACGAAGCGCGTTGCCATCCACGGCGTAGACGAGCCGGGCGCGGACGGGCAGCCGGGTCACGCCTCCGGTGGACATCACCGTCTCGCGCGAGGCTCCGGCCTTTTGCTCCGTCGCGCGGAAGGGCTCGGAGAGAGACACGTTCGCGGCCTGCGCGAGGGCCGTCGCCGCCGCCTCGGCGCTGAGTGTGGCGGATGCGGAGGCGGCCTTGTTCGAGAGGCGCGGGGTGAGACGCCCAGCCGCATGAACGACTCGTCCGCCTCGGTCCACCGCGACCGTCAGCGGCCCGCTCGCGACCTCAATGTCCCCGATGGCCTGCCGCAGATAGACGATGCGGCTGCCGTTGGGGCCGGGCACGGCGTCCGTCACGACGAG
>JBCCPW010000222.1:0-6367 GCA_039024735.1 Bacteroidota bacterium | reverse complement strand
GTTCCGCCTCGGTACCGAGGCGGGGTCAGACCGCGTGCGGCATCGCGCGGTGGGCGAGACGGAGGAGGTCCGAGACCTCCAGCAGTACCTGCGGACCTCCGCCCAGACCGGCCTCCACGAGCGCTCGCCCCAGCTCATCGGAGTCGATGATTGCGTTCGGCGCGAGGCGGCGCAGCAGAGGCGTCAGGGGCGACATCGCGGCGTAGAGCGCCCGATACAGGGCCGTTCGCGAGACGGCCCCGCCGACCGGCTGGATGAACCCCGGCCGTGCGTTGTAGACTTCCCGGAAGGGCAGCGCGAGGAGGGCCGCCTCGGTGTCGCCTTTGACGCGCGCCCACATCGCCCGCCCGTTCACGTCCGATCCTGCGCCGGACACATAGACGAAGCGCATCGTGGGCGTTCGTTCCGCGAGGCGATGGGCAACGGAGAGCGTCAGATCGTACGTGATGCGACGATAGGCCGCCTCGTCCATCCCGGCCGACGACACGCCGAGGCAGAACAGGCACGCGTCCACCTCGGCGAGTGGCTCATCGAGGCCGTCGAGATCGGACACGTCGGACCGGACGATTTCCGTGAGGGCGGGATGCGTGCGCCCGGTCGGCCGTCGGCCGATGCTGAGGACGCGCGCCACGCGCCGGTCGGCGAGGGCTGCGTTCAGGGCGCCGTGGCCGATCATGCCCGTCGCGCCGAAAAGGAGAACCGTCATGGGGAAGGGGGGAGGTTCCGCCTCGGTCGCGAGGCGTCTGTACCGAGGCGGAGGTCAGGCGAGCATCAGGACCAGCGCGAGGAGCCCCGCGAGGATCACCGCTCCGTTGAGCAGAAAGAGACCGAGGAGGCCCAGCGTGAACGGCAGCTTCGCGAGCCGCACGACGCGCGCGGCTGTGGCGGCCTTCGCCCACGCCCCGCGCGAGTCCAGCACGAACCCGCGCACGGCCCACAGCGCGGAGACCACACCGAGGACGCGTCCGCGTTTCTTCTTCTGGTTACCGTCGGAGCGGAGCGCCTCGCGGGAGGCCTGGGCCGCGGCCGAGGCGCTTCGGCGGATGGTCTCCGGCAGCGACAGCACGTCCCGGAGCGTCAGGCCGAGGAGCCAGGCCGCCCCGGCGGGGACCAGCAGCAGCAGCAAGAACCCGAGGGCGACGACCCACGCGGCGCCTCCCAGGCTCAGGACGGCTTCGCCTGCGAGCGCCCACCACAGCACGAGGGCGCTCCCGGCGCTCACCCACGCCGTCCGGTACGCGAAGTGCACGAGGCCACCGAGCTTCGGCAGCCAGCGGCCTAGCCGTCCGGCGGGCGCTTCGGGGGCATCCTCCGGTGCGTCCGACTCCAGTGCGCCGGTCTCGGGCACGTCCGCCTCGGTACCGAGGCGGGAGGCGTCGGCGCGAGGCTCCTCGGCAGGGGGAGCGGGGCGGGAGCGAGAACTCAAGGCCATGCCCCACGTTAGCCACGTCCACCCCTCGCGCCAACTCCTCATGGACTCCGACGCTCTCCGCACCGTTCTCGCCTCGGTCCGCACGGTGGCCGTGGTGGGATGCTCCCCGCGAGGGTTCCAGACGAGCCACCGCATCGCGCGGTACCTCCAGGAGGCGGGCCTCACCATCGTGCCGGTCAACCCGTACCACGAGGAGATCCTCGGGGAGACGGCCTACCCGGACTTGGTCTCCATCCCCGACGAGACGGAGATCGACATCGTGAACGTGTTCCGGCGCAGCGAGCACACCGCAGGCGTGGTGCGCGATGCCGCCGCCCGCGCGGTCCGGACCGGCCGCGCCCCTCTGATCTGGACCCAGATCGGCGTCCACTCGACCGAGGCGGAAACCGCCGCCGCGGAGGCCGGGCTGCCCTACGTCGCCGACCGGTGCCTTATGGTGGACCATCGCGCGTCGGGCGTGCCCTCCTGACACAGCCCCGCCCTACACGACCTCGCCGGGCTTGGGGTCTCGCCCAGGCTGTTCGCCACGCGAGGACAGGCCCAGGCATTGTAAGTCGGGCCGTGAGCCCTGACAAGATCGTAGGGGCTCAACCCCGGCCGTGATCGGCTGTTCCTCTTTGAAAATGAAGAGTTTCGCAGCAGATCGACTTCGGGGTTTCCCTCTACCGTGAGGCGTCGGGGTTCGGAGCCCGGCCGAGGCGGGTCCGCCCGTGGCTCGCCGAGCGGAGGCAGGCGAAGGCAGATACCTTCCGCCTCCTGGCTCCTCCCCCTGCGTGCTGCCGCCCCGCCGATACGTGCTCCGTGCCATCGCCTACCCGGCGGTGCTAGGGGGAATCCTCTTCGCGATGAAGACGCAGGACCGCTTCGCGGACATCACGCCCTACTGGGAGAAGCTGGAGGAGGTTCGCGCCCTGGAGCCCGACGTGCTCTTCCTCGGCTCCAGCCGCACGCTCCGTCACCTCGATCCCGTCCGCCTGGACAGCCTGCGTGGCGATGGCGCTGTCTCGTACAACTTCGGCCTCCCCGGCTCGCGCTCGTTGGAGACCCACTTCCGCACCGATCACCTGCTGGTGATGGACCTGCCGGTGCGGCGCATGGTGGTCGAGTTCGGTCCGGTGGCCGTGGCCGTCCCGAAGCGGCTTCGTGGCACCCGGCGCGTCCAGCACCACCACGATGCGCGCCGCGCGATGATCGGTTCGCGTGTGGCCCTCGCGGCCGACCGTCCGGTGGTGCACCGCGTCCGCTCCGCCGCCGCCCGGTGGCGCTTCTGGACGACCAACACGTTCCTGGTGGGGTGGGGGCGCGCGTGGACCAACGCGGTGGTCACCGAACAGGACGACGCACCTCCCGCCTCGGTCGGGCGGCGCGGCCACGTTCCGCTCCGCGACGACGGCAACGCCGAGCGCTCGGTCCGTCGCGAGCAGTTCCTCACCCCCGAGGGACAGGCGGAGTTCGAGCGCCGCCTCGGTGCTCTTCGGTTGCGAGAGACCGTTGTCCCCACCGCGCGCGACCGGGTGACCGCCGACGCGTGGATCGCCCTCGCCGAACGCGGCCGAGCGCGAGGGGTGGAAATGGTGTTCGTGGAGCAGGTCGGGACGGAGAAGGGCGCGGGCGTGACGCAGCTCGTCCGCGAGGCCCTGGGCACCGAGTCGGTCATCGTGCTCAACGACCCCCAGCGCTACCCGGAGCTGTTTGACGGCGATGCCTGGTTCGACGAGGGTCACCTCGGGCAAGAGATGGCCCTTCGCGCCACGGACATTCTCGCTGCGGAGCTTCCGCCGCTCCCGCCTGGGTCGGCCCGCCTCGGTGCGGAGACGGTCACCGAGGCGGAGGGGGGGCGTCCTCCCGAGACGCGCTGAGGACGCGCGCCGATGCTGTTCAACTCGCTCGCGTTCGTCCTCTTTTTTCCGCTCGCGGTGTGCGGCTACTTCCTCACCCCGCCTCGGTGGCGGTGGGCGTGGCTCCTCGCGGCGAGCTACCTCTTCTACGGGTGGTGGCGCTGGGAGTACCTCGCGCTGATCGTCGGCTCCACGCTGGTGGACTACTGGACCGGTCTGCGGATGGGCGCCCAGGCTACCAAGGAGGCCCGCAAGCCCTACCTGTGGGTCAGCCTCGGGGCCAACCTCGGCCTGCTGGGCACCTTCAAGTACCTCGGCTTCTTCGGCGACACGGTCAACTCTGTCCTGGGAGCGGCCGGGCGCGAGGCCACCCTGAGCGTCCCGGATCTCCTCCTCCCGGTCGGGATCTCGTTCTACACCTTCCAGACGCTCTCGTACGCGGTGGATGTGTACCGGGGGCACAAGGAGCCCGAGCGTCACCTCGGCATCTTCGCGCTCTACGTCTCGTTCTTCCCCCAACTCGTCGCGGGGCCCATCGAGCGAAGCCGTCGGCTGCTCCCGCAGTTCCACGCGACCCACGCGTTCGATCCCGTCCTGGCCTCCAGTGGGCTGCGGCTCATGCTGTGGGGGTTCTTCGTCAAGTGCGTCGTGGCCGACCGGATGGCGCCGTACGTGGACGTGGTGTACTCCGCCCCCGAGGCGTACGCGGGCCCGGCGGTGTGGGCGGCGACCTTCGCCTTCGCGTGGCAGATCTACGGCGACTTCGCCGGGTACAGCCTGATCGCCATCGGCGCGGCGCGCGTGATGGGCTTCCGGCTGATGGACAACTTCCGACGGCCCTACTTCTCGGCGTCCGTGGGCGAGCTGTGGCGGCGCTGGCACATCAGCCTGATGTCGTGGTTTCGGGACTACCTCTACGCACCGCTCGGCGGAGGCAAGAAGGGGCCGGTCCGCGGGTCCATCAACCTGCTGATCATCTTCACCGTGAGCGGCCTCTGGCACGGTGCCGCTTGGACGTTCGTGCTGTTCGGCCTGATGCACGGCGTGTTTCTCATCGTGGGGCGCCTCAGCCTCCCGATGCGCAACCGCTTCTGGGCGCGGATGGAGCCGAACCGAGGCGACGGGGTGCGGACGGCCGGGTGGACCGCCTCGGTGCCGGTGGTTCGCCGCGCGATGGGCATCGCGTTCACGTTCTTCCTCTGGATGATGGGCGGGGGCTTCTTCCGCGGGCAGTCTCTCGGCGACGCGCTGATCGTGATGAAGCACATGTTCGTCATCCCGGAGGGCACCTTCACGAGCATCCAACTCCCCGGCTTCGATGGGGTGGACCTCGCGATGATGGGGCTGTTCATCGGCGTGTACCTGTTCGTGGACGTGCTGGAGGAGCGCGGCAAGAGCCTGGACGAGCGGCTGGCCGCGATGCCCACGCTCCCGCGATGGGTGCTCTACCTCGTGATCTCGCTCGTGCTGATCCTCTTCGGGAGCTACGGAGCGGTGCCGTTCCTGTACTTCCAGTTCTGACCCGCCCCGCCTCGGTACCGCGACGGGGCCCCCGAGGCGGGGGTGGTAGCGGGCGTTTGGGAGCGAATGTCTATGTTCGCGTGTGACGTCGGGCTCTCCGCCGTCACGTGTGCACTCACCTTAGCTCTGCTTCTGACATGCCCAACCTGCTCTCTCCGATGGTAGCCCTGATGGCCGTGGCGTTCCTGTTCGGCTGCGGCCAGAGTGCGCCGGTCGTGCCAGATGATTCACAAGCGGCGGGGCCGGTCGCCCCCGGCTCTGCCGAGGAGGGCGTGTCGTTGAAACCGAGCGGTGTTTTTGCGTACACCTTCATCAACAGAGCCCCCTGGGTTCTGATCGGCGAGGAAAAGAGAGACGGGGAGTACCAATGGGCCGACTTTGTGGGTCGAGCCGAGCCTGGAGAACGACACCCCGCAGAGGTCGCTGCCCGGGAGTTATGGCAAGAGACCGGCCATGCCTACGACCGCAAGACAACGGAAGGTGAACTCCGGGAACTCGAGCCGGTCGATGTCGGGAACAACGTGTTCATCTACGCTCTGGAGGTCCAGTACCGGGACGCAGATGACCTCGAGAGCAGAGACCGGGTGCCTTTCCATGAGAAGGAGAGGTACTGCTGGATTCCATACAGTGAACTCACAGAATCCATCGATGACTCCAAAAATGATCAACCCAGATCACAAGACAACACGGCCCATGTGCCGACTCGATGCGAAGGTGAATCGACGAAGATATGGTACGTTGTGGCGCGCAATCTAGATGTAGGTAAACCACTGCGGGAGCGGCTGGACTCGCTGTTGCTGCCGTAGCGCCGCTACAACTGTACGCGGTAGCCATGAGGGCGTCATTCCGAGCGAGCACCAGCGAGCCGGGGAATCTGGCTGCTCGCGTCTGCGGGGCCGAGTGCCGCGCGCAGGTATCCTGACCGTCGATCCCTCGGCTTCGGTCGCGGGGCGAACTCCGCTCGGGATGACAAGCAGGGGCGTCACACCAAACGAGTACCGCTGCATCGCCCCGCCTCGGTACGGCGACGGGACCCCTGAGGCAGTCGCTGGACCGGTCAGCCGAGCCGTGCGACGGCCCGCTCGAACCGCTCGATCTCCGCTGCGAGGCGGTCGCGGAGGGGACCGAGGCGGGCGTCGTCGTGGTGCGCCGTCGCGTCCTGCACCGCGCGGAAGTACCACAGCTGCTCCTCTGGACCGGCCGAGAGCGCTCGCCGCCCCGGAGCGCTCGTGAACACATCGACCCCGGCCTCTAGGCTGGAGGCCATCGCGTAGGCGTTGTGGAGCTTGTCCGCGAGAGAGACGGCGGCAGCCTCGGGCGGACCGGCGCGGAGGACACTCAGGTAGGTCTCCTTGCGGACGCGCCACGGGAGCATCCGTCCGTCCGGGCCTGCCTTCGGCTCGGAGACCGCCTCCACGATCTCCACGACCCGCTCGCCGACCAGCGCCGCTAGCCGCTCTCGCGGGAGCGTGCGCCGATGCCGGTCGCCATCTTCGAGGGCGTCGTGCAGGAATGCGGCGGCGACGGTCTCCTCGTCCCAGCCCGCTTGCGCCACGGTCAGCGCGACCGTCGTGAC
>JBCCPW010000221.1:0-6370 GCA_039024735.1 Bacteroidota bacterium | reverse complement strand
GGCTACGCCCGCACCGGAATGGCCGCCTACAGCCAGCTCCAACAGGCGGAGTTCGGTGCCGAGGACCAGGGCTACACCGCCACGCGCCACCAGCGCGAGGTGGGCACCGGCTACTTCGACCGCATCCGCGACGTGGTCACGAGCGGCACCGCCTCCACCGGCGCGATGGCGCACTCCACCGAGGCGGCGCAGTTCTGACCACGTGGCCGACCGACGGCGAGCCATTCCCGTGCCCTGGCACTCCGGACGTGGGGATGGCTCCACCCGTCGGATGAGAACGGAAGGACGCGGTGGGTCGCATCCTCGCCGGGCTCCCGTACCGCCCGCCTCGGTACCGAGGCGGATGAAGCCGAGATCTCGCTCGTCAGTCCGGTTGGGCTCCCCCACGGTCGGCGCTGCGCGCTTGTGACATGAGGCGTTCCGCGAGCCGCCGAACAGCCTCCTGGTTGGCTTCGTCGCGGATGAAGGGATCGTGCTCGAACGGTCCTGTTCGGCTGGCAAAGCCGGACGCCGCGAGCGAGCGGTCGAGAAGGAGCCGGACGATGTCGGCGGCAGCATCGTCGGGAGAACGGGTCTCGGCCCAAAACAGGGGGCGCAAGAGGCGTCGCACGAGCGCAGGCAGTTCCCTGCGGATCTCGGTATTCACCGATCCCGGCCCGTAGCCCCACACGGAGATGCCCCGCCGAGCGAGGCCCGCCGCCCACAGATCATTGGCGAGTTGAGCCTGTCCGTGGGCCGCCATTCCGGTCCCGAGGTCAGACGGCTCCGCGAGGCTGGTCTTGAACCGGTCCGGGAGTTGACCGCTCTCGGCTGCGGCGACATTGACGATCCGGACGCCACTCGCCAGATTGATTGCCTCGGTCACAGCAACGCGGGAAAGCCACGACGTGGAGATGTTCTCGTCGATTCCCTCCGCCGTCGGCCGCGAGGTCGGCTTGAGCGTGCCGACCGCGTGCGCGACGGCTGAGAACTCTCCTGGCTCTGCGAGCGCGTTCGCCTCGGTGGCCAGTCGGTCCGCCTCGGTGACGAGAGAGAGGTCCCCCGTGAGAATAGTGACCCGGCCCGACAAGCCGTCCGCACGGCGCTCAACGGCGCGAGCCTTCGCCTCGCTTCGGCCCATCCCGACGACGCGCCAGCCCCGCTCGGCGAGTTGAAGGGCGACCTCCGCCCCGATCCCGCCGGTCGCCCCTGTGACAAGAGCCGTTTGGGGCTCGGCTCTCTCGCGCTCGGCGTAGGGCTCACGTCCCCACCTCCACGACAGCTGGGTCCCGCGCTCAACCGCCACGACGGCCGCCGCGAACGTCTGGATGTGCATCAGTTCGAGGATGAGTATTTCCGCGAGCCCCGCTCCCTCCAGCCCAGTGAGCGGCGTCGCGAATGACAGGACGAGGACGACACTCGCGATGCCGAAGAACACCCAGCGCGCCCGCGACCGCCGGACGACCAGGCCGAGCCCGGCCCGGAGGAGCCCGGCCCCAACGACCCCTGCAATGCTCGCCGCGACAACGGGCGGAAGCGCGAGAGGCCGTCCCGCAGCGGTGGCGATCACGTCAGGACCGAACGCCCCGAGGGCGGAGGCGATGACGAAGAGGAGAGCATTGACGACGGCGGCGGAGAGCGCGCCGATGAGGATGGAGAGCGTGAGCTTCACAAGAGCAAGTGTTTAGTAGTGAACCGACAAGACACGAGCCCCCTCGGTTCTGGTGGAGGAGAAGAGTTAGTCCAGGCTCCGGTCGAGCTGGACGAGAAGGCCGTGGAGGCGAGCGAGGTCGTCCGCTGACAGACCCGACAGACGAGCTTCGATGAACGCATCGTGGGCAGGCACCTCGCGGTCAAGCAGCGCGCGCCCCTCTTGCGTGAGGTGGACCGCCTTCGTCCGCCCATCGGGTACGCGGTGGACATACCCTTTGGCTTCGAGCTTGGCAAGGAGTTGGCTCACGTTCCCCTTCGTGGTCGCGAGCCGGTCGGCGAGGTCATCCTGCAGTGCACCCTCGGCTGCACCGACTGCGGCGAGCAGCGTGAACTGGCCCGCTGTGAGGTTGAGGTCGGCGAGTGGTCCCTCGGCCGCGCGGCCCACTTTCTGAGCGACGCGGACGAGCCGGAGCCACGTGCGAACGGGAAGGGATCGGCTTCTCATTGTATATCGCTGAACAATACGATAGCCTGTAGGTTCCCGCCACTGTGATCGCAGAACGTCTCTTCCTGCTCGAACCGTTAGCCGTCGCATTCCACCCGCCTCGGTACCGAGGCGGGCGGCGTTGTATCCTCGCGCGCGGCCGTCCGTAGGCGCCGCTTCCGATCCGCCGTTCACATGTCGTCTCACGCCGCTGACGAAATCGCCCGGTCGCTCCAGGAGATGGAGCGTCTCGCCGCGCCGCCCCCCGGTGGCCCGGACGCCCCGCGCCACGGCCTCGCGGCCTATGCGCACGCCACGCGAACGGCCACCTACGGCTTCCTGGCCGCGCTCCCGCTCCTCATCTTCTACGAGATCGGCATCGTGCTCGCCAACACCGGCGCGACGCAGATCCGAATCGGAGCGGACGCCTGGATCAAGACCGCTCTGGCCTCGCTCGGCGTGCAGGGGGCTCTGCTTCTAGGTGCCGTGGTGGTCGTGATCGGCGGCGTGGTGTTCTGGATGGAGCGGGACCGGCGTCCGGCGATCCGCGCGAGCTACTTCGGAGGCATTCTCGTGGAGAGCCTGATCTACGCTGTGGTGCTGGCGCTGATCGTGAGCACGATGGTGGGAGCGCTCTTCGGTGCGGCGCTCTCTGAGGGCGCCCCGACGCTGGCGATGGCCCAGATGGCACAGCTCAGTCTCCCTCTTCAACTCGCGCTTTCCATCGGCGCGGGGCTCTACGAGGAGTTGGTCTTCCGCGTCATGCTCGTGGGCGGGCTGTTCCTCGCCCTCCGGCAGGTGCTCTCGGACAAGCGCGTGGCGTACGGCATCGCGGCGGTTGTAGGCGCCCTGCTGTTTAGCTGGGTCCACTACACCGGCTCCCTCGGGGATCCGTTCACGCTCGCGAGCTTCACGTACCGCTTCCTCTTCGGCCTCGCGCTCAACGGGGTGTTCCTGCTGCGCGGCTTCGCGATGGCCGCCTGGACGCACGCCCTCTACGACGTGCTCGTGGTGACGGGCAGCCTGTAGCGCAGACGCGAGCCGGAACAGGGGCCCGACCCGCGCGATCTTGCGCGCATGTCCGACCCCGCCCGCCTCGGTCCCGAGGCCGACGCCCTCGCGCCTGACACCCTCGCCGTCCACGCCGGACGCGAGGACTTCCGCGCCCTCGGCGTCCACGCGCCCCCGCTGGATTTCTCCACCACCTACCCCTTCACCAGCCTCGACGGCGCCGTCGCCAGCCTCGATGCCATGATGGAGGGCCGAGGCCCCACCAACGGCGGGCCGATCTACAGCCGCCTCCACGCGCCGACCGTCGCGCGATTCGAGGCCGGGCTCGCCGCGATGGAAGGCACCGAGGCGGCCGTCGCGTTCGCCAGCGGGATGGCCGCCATCACGGCCGTCCTCCTCGCCGCTCGGACGCCGGAGAAGAACCACGTCGTCGGCGTGAGGCCCATCTACGGGACCACGGACAAGCTGCTCTCGTCCGGCATGCTCGGGATGGACGTGACATGGACCACAGCCGAGGCGGTGCGTGAGGCCATCCGCGAGGACACCTGCCTCGTGTGCGTCGAGACGCCCGTCAACCCCACGCTCGACCTCGTGGACCTCACCGAGGTGGTGGAGCAAGCCGGAGGTATCCCGGTCTCGTGCGATTCCACCTTCGCGACGCCCGTTCTCCAACGACCCGCCGATCACGGCGTCGCCTTCGTGGTCCACAGCGGCACCAAGTTCATCGGCGGCCACGGCGATGTGCTCGCGGGGGTGGTCGCGTGCAGCCAGGCGTGGGCCGCCAAGATCCGCGAGGTCCGCATCCTGACGGGCGCCACCCTCCACCCGCTTGCAGCCTACTTCCTCCATCGCGGACTGCCGACCCTCCCGCTACGTGTCCGGCGATCCGAGGAAACGGCCACCGATCTCGCCTCGCGGCTCCTCGCGCACCCCCGCGTCTCGCAGGTGTACCACCCGAGCGTTCCCGGGCGCGATCCGAAGGGCCTCGTCGGCACGCAAATGAACGGTCCCGGGCCAATGCTCTCGTTCGAGGTCGAGGGTGGGTTCGAGGCGGCGGACCGGCTCATGCGGTCGCTTCGGATCATCACGCCCGCCGTCAGCCTCGGCTCCACCGACACACTGATCCAGCACCCGGCCGGTCTGACGCAGCGCGTCGCCGGTCCGGGTTCCGGCTCGCTCATCACACCCGGCCTGCTCCGCCTCGCTGTCGGCCTGGAGGCCGCCGACGATCTCTGGCGTGACCTCCGCCTCGGTCTGGACGGAGAGCCGTCCTCGCGCCCGTGAAGCGTTCGCAGAGTGGGAGCGAACCGGCCAGTCGAGCCGTTTGGAACGTCAATGTCGCGGAGGGCCGGTTGAATGCCGATACGGGAGGAACCCGCACGCTCTTCGCCGATTCCTCCCAGGTCACACTCAGGAAATACCCGGTTCGCGCCTTACGTTCTGGATTGCGCCTGCGAAAGCGCTTTCCCCTGCGTCGCGGCGCCCGGCCGGGCGGCCTTCCGGACCCTGCGTCGCGTCGCGACGTGCCTTCCCCCAACCATCCCCCCATTCTGCGCCGATGTACGTGCCCCGCAGCCAGCGAATGCTGGACCAGTACCTCCAGGAGATCGGAAAGGTCGATCTTCTCACGCCCGATCAGGAGGTCGAGCTCGCCGTCCGGATCAAGCAAGGCGATCAGGCCGCACTCCATCAGCTCGTCCGCGCGAACCTCCGGTTCGTGGTGTCGGTCGCGAAGAAGTACCAGGGGCAGGGCCTCTCCCTCGCGGACCTGATCTCGGAAGGCAACTACGGCCTCGTCAAGGCCGCCCAGCGCTTCGATGAAACGCGCGGCTTCAAGTTCATCTCCTACGCCGTGTGGTGGGTGCGCCAGAGCATCCTGAAGGCGCTCAGCGATCAGGTGCGCACGGTCCGCCTCCCGCTCAACCGCGTCGGCACGCTCTCGAAGATGCGGAAGGCCAGCGCGCGCCTCGCGCAGGAACTCGGCCGCCAGCCCACCGCCGACGAGATCGCGGAGCACATGGGCATCAAGGAGGACAAGGTGATCGAGGGCATGCAGCACTCGCGCCACTCCCTCTCGATGGACGCCCCCTTCGACGACGACGACGGCAACAGCCTCCTCGATGTCATCGCGGACGACTCGTTCGAGTCGCCGGACGAGGACCTGACCAACGAGAGCCTCAACATCGACATTGAGCGCGCACTCGCCACGCTGCACCCGCGCGAGGCGGAGATCACGCGGCTCTACTTCGGCATCGGCCACGAGCAGCCGCTGACGCTCGTGGAGGTCGGCCAGCGCTTCGGCCTGACGCGCGAGCGCGTGCGCCAGATCAAGGAGAAGGCGCTCCGCAAGCTGCGCCAGAAGCACCGCCGCGAGGAGCTGGTGGCGCACCTCAACTAGGCACGACTCCTCCCGCCTCGGTACCGAGGCGGAACGACTTCGAGGCCCGGCTGCCGTGTGGTGACCGGGCCTCGGTGCGTTCGGAGCACGGCACTCGGCGCGGCTCTGAGGGCGAATGTGGCACCGGCCCTAGGATTTCGGCCGCGCCTGTGTATTTTTTGGCGATGCGGTTCCGTCTCGTCCTGCTCACCCTGCTGCCCCTCGCCGCGTGCGAGCGACCGTCGGACGTGGAGGAGCCTGGCCCGACGGCCGCCCGTCTCTCGGAGACGCCGGATGCCGAGAGGTCGGCGGAGAGAACCCATCGGGCCGAGGCGCCTCGGCGGGAGGCTGCGGCCCGTGCGTCTCCCCCACCCGTGCCATCCGGGGCCTCTGCCCACCGAGCAGACGAGACGATGCACCCGGCAGAACGCGAGACCGTCCGTGTCCCCGATGTCTACGTGGGGGCCTCCGATGCGAAGCACGCCGCGTGGCTGCAAAGCCAGAGGAGCGCGACGCCAGACACGACCAGCACCGCATCACGTCCCCAGACACGAGCGCCTCAACCCCACCCGGCGACTGAGGCTGTCGCGGGAGCGGACACGACGCCACTCCCCCACCTCGGGGACGCCGTGGTGCTCCCGGGCTCCATCGTGATGTAGCACGCGGGCCGTGCTCAACGAGCAGGTTCCACAGCCTCCCCTCGTTCCATGGATCGGTCCACTGCTCCAGGTTTCGATGCCGAGCGTGCCGCGGCCTACGATGTCCACATCCGCCGCATCTCGCCGGGGTACGACACCCTCCACGATCACCTCACGTCGCTCTTCAGAGAGGCCCTGCCCCCATCGGCTCACATTCTTGTGGTAGGC
>JBCCPW010000220.1:0-6374 GCA_039024735.1 Bacteroidota bacterium | reverse complement strand
CATTCTTCACCGCCGTGCGCGAGACGGCAGGGAGACCGAACGGTGCGTGCAGGGTCACAGGTGGGAGAGTCACTTCTTGCCCCAAGGACGCCACCTGCTCATCTGCGAAGGCGACGACGACTGATCTCTCGTCCGTCCGTCTGTCGGACACACGCGCCCCCTTCCGGCCGGTCCGGGAGGGGGCGCTCTCGTGCTCGCTCGTCCCGCCTCGGTGGTCCTCGGGGGAGGGAGGCAGCCGCCTACCGAGGCGGGCGTTTCCGGTGGTTGGCCTCGGCCCGCGAGAGGTGTGAATGATGCCCCGATTGGGAACCGCCCGTTACCAATCGGAACGGAAACGGTGCGTCTGGACGACGGCTCGCGCGACCGGACGATACCGCGCATCGCCTCCTACGGCCCGTTTGACGCGGTCGGGGACTGCTCCCCGTCCCGCCTCGGGCGGCTGGCGCGGTCCTTGGTGTCCGTTTGTCGCCTTCCTCCCTGCCCGTGTCTTCCGCCCCCACGTTCGCTCCCATTCCCGGTGCCGGCTTCCCCGGCACCGGATTCGATGCAGGCCCCGCCCCTGCCTGGACGACCCCGTCGGCGCCGAACGCGATGGCCGCGCCCCAGCGAGGGCCCGAGCCTCTGGAGCGCGACATGGAGGGGTTCTTCCGGATCCCCAGTTTCATCCGCGAGATCTCGAAGGGGGCTCCCCGTCTCTTCGAGGGGGAGGACCGGCTCCGCTACTTCGTGGAGCAGATCGACCGGCTGTCCGTGGAGCATCGCGAGCAGATGCGCGACTTCATGGACCAGTTCGTGGAGCGGATGCACGAGATGGGGGCCTCGGACATGGACATGGGCGGCCCCGCCTGCGTCGGGCGGATCTGGTTCCGCTGCGACGGGGACAAGACGCCCCACTTCGAGACCGGGAGCCGCTCGCACGACGAGACCGACATCCTGATCCTCAACCTGCTCTCCAAGCGACAGCAGGAAGACCTCTTCGCCGTCCAGTCCGCCGACTTCTCGTATCGGCTCAACATGCCGGACGGCACCCAGCGCCGCTTCCGCGCGACGTGCTACTACGACAACCAGCACATCGGGCTGTGCCTCCGCGCCATCGCGGAGGACGTGCGCGAGCTCAAGACGCTCGGTTTCCACCCTCTCGTGGAGCGCGGGCTGATGTTCCAGCATGTCCGTGACGGGCTCACGCTCATCACCGGCGTCACCGGCTCCGGCAAGAGCACCACGCTCGATGCCATCATCGACGCGAACAATCACGACTTCGACGGGCACATCGTCATCGTGGCGAAGCCCATCGAGTTCGTCCACGCGCCGGACCGCTGCATCATCCGCCACCGCGAGGTGGGGCCGGACGTGCCCAGCTTCAAGTCCGGCGTGACGCAGGCGCTCCGCCAGGACCCCGACATCATCATGATCGGGGAGATGCGCGACCCCGAGACCATCGACAGTGCCATCGAGGCGAGCGACACGGGCCACAAGGTCTTCTCGACGCTCCACACCGCGAGCGCCGTTGAAAGTCTGGACCGCATGGTGGCGGAGTACCCGCCCAACGAGCAGAACCGCGTCCGCATTCGCCTCGCGGACGTGCTCCGCTGCGTGGTCTCGCAGAAGCTCCCCCGCAAGATTGGCGGTGGCCGCGTCCTTGTGAAAGAGGTGCTCTGGGTGACGGCCAGTGTGAAGGCAGCCATCCAGAACGGCAACACGGGCGAGATCTACCAGATGATGTGGGAGGGCGGCAAGCAGGGCATGATCACGCTTGAGCAGGACCTCTTCCGCCTCGTCCGCGAGCGCAAGATCACCCCGGACACCGGCCTCCAGTACGCCAACAACAAACGCCGCTTTCAGCAGCTCGTCCGAGGCGGCTGACGGCGGGCGCGCCTCCCGCGCCTGCTGTTCGCTGCCCCTGGCCAGATCGGGCTTCCCCGCACGGGGCTGACCCTCCTCCACCCGACCCATGAGCGACACGCCCTTCCCTACTGACCCTCACGAGGGCGACCCGAACGACCCGATGGGATCCGCCGACGGATCCTCTGACGGGCTCTCGTCGCAGAGCGCCGACGCGTTCTTCGGAGACGCCTCGTTCGACTACGACGCCGCCGACGGCTTCGAGCCTGCGTTGGAGTCGGGCTCGTTCTCTGAGGGGGCCGATGCCTTCTTTGAGAGCAGCACCGCCACCGAGGCGAGATCCGAGCCCCCCGCTCCCATCGGAGACGGAGCCTCCCAAGAGGCCGAGGCGATGGTCGCGTCGCCCAAGTCGCGCCGCCGCTCCCGGCAGCGTCCGCCGAAGGCTAGCCGGTCGCGCTCTTCTCAGCTCGTCCTTGGCCTCAACGTCACGCCGACCCGCGTGCATGGCGTGCTCCTCCGCGACCAGGGCAACGGGAATTACGAGATGGTCATGCGCCTCGCGCGCAGCCGCAGCCAGATGGCCGACGACGCCTCGGGCGGCATGACGCCATCGGATGTGGGCGTGGAAGACCTCGCGGGCGACTTTGGCGACTCCTCGGTCCAGTTCGGCAGCACGCAGGAACTCGACTTTACGGGCGAGTTCGACGGTCTGGTGGGCGGCGACTCGGGCATCGACATGTCCGCGATTGGGGGCGCCCCTCGCGCGATGGCTCAGCCCATCGTGTTCGAGCTTCGGGACATGCTGGAGGAGATCGCCCGGGCGGGCCACGAACGGCCCGCGCTCGCGTTCTGCATCGCGCCGCCCGACGTGGAGTACGCCGAGATCCTGGTCCCGGCGGACAAGAAAAAGAAGGGCAAGAAAAAGAAGCGGAAGGGCAAGCCGGAGGCGCCTGCGAACGAAAACGTCAAGCGCGACAAGCTCGTCGGGCTGCTGCCGGCGTCACAGCCCGGCCGCGAGGTGGACACGGACCGGGTTCAGTTCCTCCCGATGACCCCTCGCGAGGGACGGCCTCGCTTCCTCGCGCTCATCCCGCAGCCGACCGAGCCGGTCACGCCCGCGCTGGGCATGCTCCGCGAGCAGCGGAAGCACCGCCGGACGGCGTTCAAGACCATCGAGGCGGAAGTCCCGCTCCTGACGGGACTCGCCGGTCTCGTTTGTCCCACCGAGCCGCACGAGAATACCGCGGTGGTTCGGGTGGGCACCGAGGACACCCTCGTGCTGCTGCTTTCCGGCGGCGTGCTCCACCACATGGAGCCGATGCAGAGCGTGACCGCCTACGACGGACCGGACACGATCTGCTCTCGCGTGCTGCTTCAGCAGGACGTGCAGGGCGTCGGGACGGTGCACAATGTGATCGTGCTCGCCGATGAGCGCGAGGACGAGTTGGTCCACGGGTTCGCGGCGTTCTACCCGGATGCGCGTGTAGCCTCGTTCGGAGGCCTCTTCGCAGACCTCGGGCTGACCGCAGGCCGGGCCTCGTCGGACTCGGACGCGCCCGCTACCCTGGGCGCCGAGGCGGTTGAGGCCGCCGGAGCCGCGATGGCCGTCACGGCTGGAAAGGGCAGCCCCTTCGCGGATGTCAACCTCCTGCCCAAGGCGCTTCGGAAGAAGAAGAGCCGGGTGGACCTGTCGTTCGGGTGGCACACGCTCGTGGTGGCGGTGCTGCTGTTCCTGAGCGTGGTCTACTTCATCGGGCTCTACCTCTCGCAGTCGAGCGATATCGCCGATCGCGAGCGTCGGCTGGCCGAGTATCCCACCGAGGCGACCATGGCGACGCCCCAACTCCAGGCGCGCATCGACAGCCTCCGCATGGCGCAGGCCGAGATCACGGCCGCCCTCGTGGCGATGGACTCGCTCCTCTTCGGCACCGACCGCTGGACCCAGGACCTCCTGCGCACCTCGCGGGCCGCGTCCGCCTCGGGCGGGATCTGGTTCGAGGAGTGGCAGCCCGGAATGGGCAACATCAGCCTCCAGGGGTACGCCACGAGCCGAGCCCGCGTGGTCAGTCTCGCCCAGCGCCTGGGCGCCACCATTGAGGAGGTCACTTACGGATTCGTGCGGGACTACCCCGTCTACGAGTTCCGCATGACGGCGACCTCGCCCATCGAACTCCCGCAGACGACCCGCTACCTCCGCGAACAGGCAGGCGAGGCCATCCCGCCGCCGCGCGACCCGCTCGCGAGCCTGGACGCGCCCGCACCGGTCGCGGCTCCGCCGCCCGAGGCGCCTCCTCCGGCTCCGCCCCCTGGCAGCCCAGACGAGGCCGTCGCTGACACCCCGTAACCCCGATTCCCCACTCTCATGAGCAACGAGGTCATCAACACCCTCATCCTGGCGGCCTTCCTCGCCGCCACCTCGGGGGCCGGGTACTACGTCACCCAGAACCAGCAGCCCGCCGAGATCGAAGCCCTAGACGCTGAGATCGACGCCATCGAGAACCGAGCGGCCGAGTTGGAGACGCTGATCCAAGACGAGGCCGTCGCCAGCGAGGACGCGGCGCTCGCCCTCCAGCGCTGGAACTCCCGCTACAAGGTGCTTCCCGCCGAGCTCGCCTCGGCCGACGTGGTGGCGTACCTCAACGCCCTCTCGTCGCGTGGATTCCGCACGTTCGATCTCTCGTTTGTCGGGATCCAGCCTGCTTCCACGGCGCAGTACTACACCTACCGCATCACCGGGCAGGCCTACTTCGAGAGCCTCTTCTCGTTCATCTGGAACGTCGAGAACAACCGCGCGCTCTACCGGGTCCGCGAGCTCAACGTGAGCAAGCTCGTCACGCAGATCGACGACAGCGGGGTGGACCGGCAGGTGGTGCTGGCGGAGTTCACGATGGAGGTGGACGCCTTCTTCGGTGGGCCCCGTGAGGTGAGCGCGCCCGACAGCATGAAGGTGCTCCCCGCCGAGGCGTTCCCGCCTCGGAGCGCGGCCATCAACCCGTTCTACCCGTACATCCTGGAGAGCCTCCCGCCCAACTCCGACGACCTCGTGGAGGTGGACACGGACAGCCTCATGGCCGTCATCGGCGGGACCGCAGTGTTCATGCGCGAGGGCGAGCCCCGCCAACTCAGTGCGGGCTCCCGCGTCTACCTCGGGCGCGTCTCGAGCGTGGATCCGCGCACGGCTCGCGTCATCGTGGACCTCAACAAGGGCGGCATCCGAGAGCGCGTCGAGATCGACCTCAACACGGGCGAGCGGTTCCGCCAGGCGATCGGCGGCTCGACGCTCGCACGCGGCCCGGTCCGCGGGCCCACCATCGAGGACGCCCCCCCGGCTCCGGGGACGCCAGACGCCGAGGGACACCCGCTCTACGAGAGCGCGGAGATCCCGCGCATGCCCCAGGACAACTAGCCGACGCCCCCGCCTCGGTGCCACCGAGGCGGGCCGACCCGCACGCTCGCGACCCGGGTTTAGCCCCCGTCACGACCCGCCGATACCCCCACCCTGCATCCGCCATCTGGGCGACATCATGACTCCGACCCGTACCCCGATCCGCCGCGCCGCCGCGACCACCGCTCTGGCGGTGCTCGTCGCCGCCGCCGGGCTCGCCGTGCCGGCGCTCCTCGCGACCGACGCCGCCGCCCAGAGCACCACGCGCACCGTCCGTGCGTACATCCCGCCCAACGAACTCGTCTCGTTCCCCGCCGGGACGCCCATGAACGAGTTCATCCGGCTTGTCAACCCCACCTTCCGGCGGGTGACGGGCAAGAGCGTGGTGGACCCGCAGGACCGCGAGGAAGCCATCGGCGTCTCGCTCAACGGCGTCCACTTCATCGACGCGTTCGAGCTCGTGCTGGACCGTCAGAACCTCGACTTCCGGGAGACGGAGGGCTACTTCATCATCGTGGAGCCCGCCGTCATCATCGACCAGAACATCGTCTCCACGACGACGGACCAGCAGACGATCTCCCAGATCGACGCCGGGCCTCGCACGGTGGGCGGCGGGATGGAGGCCGCCGAGGTCTCCGCTCAGGACCGCGAGGTGCGCATCTCGGCAATCATCTTCCAGCTCAACCGCTCCGTCGCGAAGGAGAAGGGCGTCAACTGGGCCGCTCTGTTCTCGCAGGGGCAGGGCGGTGAGGGTGCCAACGGTGCAGGCGGCGTGACCGGTGGGAACGGCGCCACGGGGCAGGACGCAGGCGTCACGTTCTTCGTGGACGGCGGCTCCTTCTTCGACGCGCTCGACGGCTTCCTCCAGTCCAGTTCGGACCGCGTCCCGCTGACGCAGCTTCTGAGCCTCTTCCGCTACTTCGAGGAGCTGGGCTACGGCCAGACGATCTCGTCGCCGAGCGTGGTGGTGCGGAGCGGCCAGCAGGGCCAGATGCAGTCCGGCGAGGACATCCCGATCAACACGCGCGACTTCCAGGGCAACACGATCACGCAGTTCATCCAGACCGGTACCATCATCGACGTCAAGCCGACGCTGATCATGGAGGAGGTGGACGGCGAGGAGATCGAGTTCATCCACCTCGACGTG
>JBCCPW010000219.1:0-6374 GCA_039024735.1 Bacteroidota bacterium | reverse complement strand
GGCTCCCTCCGCATCCAGGGCTACTACTTCGACACCAACTTCCAGCAAGAGGGTGCGGATATTCGATCCCTCCTCATGCGCAACGGAGGCAGGTTCCCAGACGAGTGGCCGGGCATCTGGCAGACCAGTTCGGACGCGAACCAGGGCGGAGCACGGGCCGAGTTCGTTCGCCCCGTCAACGAACGAGTGCTCGTGACGGTCGGTGGTGATGTCCTCCGTGCCAATGACTCGACGCCCGTGACGATCTCCTCCGAGGGTCCCTTCGACGCCGAGAACCGCTTCGACGGGGCCGGCGGTATCCAAGACCAAGGAGCACCTACGGAACTCTTCCAGGGAGGGGGCTTCGCGCAGGTAGACGTAGACGCGACTGAGCGGCTCCGCCTCTCTGGCGGTGCCCGATTCGACTACATCTCGTTCGATGTGCTCCCCTTCATCCCCACGTTCACGCAGGTGCAACCGGGGGTTCAACGCCCAGGTGGATCTGGCGCGAACAGCGGCTTGTCGGTCAACCTCGGCGCCGCGTTCGAGGCCGTGGACAACACAACCCTCTACGCCAACTTCTCGCAGGGCTTCTCGCTGCCCAGCCTTGCGTTCCTTGTGGTGAACGTGGATCCCAGCCAGACCATCGAGGGCGACGAGATCGTCTCGCCGCAGATTGTGAACAGCCTGGATCTTGGCGTGCGCGGTCAGTTGGGAAGCACCTTTGCGTACGGTCTCGCAGGGTTCTACGCGTTCTCCGAGGACGCCTCTCAGATCCAGTTCGATACCTCGACGGGTCAGGGAATGCGCCTCCAGGCGCCGCAGCGTAACTACGGCTTCGAGGCCACGATTGAGGCTGCTCCAGCCGAAGGCTTGCGGGTCGGCGCTGACGTGGCGATCACGGAGACCGACGTGGACCCGCAGGATGATGGCTCCTTCCAGCCCGCTTCCAGCATCGAGACGATCCCGCTCACCACGACGATCCGCGCGTCCTACGCTGTGCCGTCTGTGACGAGCCTCGCGTTCAACGCCGAGGTCTTCACCATCAACAACCGCGACCGCGCCTTCAACTTCCTCCTCGACAACGACGGCGACGGAGAGCCCGACGTGGACGAGGACGGGATCCCGTCTCGCGCCGACGCCTACAGCCTCCGCGGGTACACCACGGTGGACGCGGGCGTGAGCTACCAGATTCCGCCCACTGCCGTCGGTGGTGTTGGGGGCACCCTTCGAGTACAGTTCCTCAACCTGCTCAACGAGACGTTCATCCCGACGATCTCACAGCGCCAGGTGGGGGAGATCTTCTCGAGCCGGCGTCGCAATGGCCTCGGTCGCAACGTCACCGTCACGCTCAGCCTCGACATCTAGGCCGTGCCGACCTCCAGCCCTCAGCCTTCCGCCCCTCCTCCCGCCTCGGTACCGAGGCGGAGGAACTGGCGTGGGCTGGGGGCGAGAGCCCAACGGTTGATGTGGGACGCCCACTCCGTGGTGGGCGTCTCTTTCGGGCTCGTCCTCTTCGTCATCTTCTTCGCGGGCTCCTTCGCACTCTACCGCGTGGGTCTGGCGCAGTGGGCGGACCCGGTGCTGCGCGGCCAACCCGTCCTGACGACGGACGAGATCGTCGGGCCGCTCTTCGATGAGAGACCGCCGGAAGCCGGATCCGACGTCACCGTCGTGTATCCGTTCGGCGAGCGGCGGTCCCTGTTCTTGATCTACAGTCCCACGGGCGAGACGACCGATGAGGGCGACCCTGTCCGAGCCGTTCTGACCTACAGCACGACGACCGGCGAAGAGGTCGCGCCGGGAGGGCAGAGCCGGTTGAGTCTCATTCTTTATCAGCTTCACTTCCTTCTTCAACTCCGTCACATCCTCCCGGGCGATGCCCTGATCGGCATCGCCATCGCGGGAATCCTGGGGGTGTATTTGCTCTTCGCGATCATCACCGGCCTGCTGATCCACCTCAAGAAGCTGCCTCGCGAGTGGCACACATTCCGTCCGCGCGAGAGGCTTCGCACCGCTGTCGCGGATGCCCACACGGTTCTGGGGCTCGTCGGGCTGCCCTTTGCAGTGGCGTTCGCCTTCACGGGCGCGGTCATCGCGATCATGATCATGCTGCGCCCGCAGATCGAGGCGCAGTTCTTCGAGGGCGACGCGGACGCCTACCACGAAGCGATCTACGGCTCCGTCGCGCCCGAGGCGGATTCGACAGGGCAAGCCGCCGCGATGCTGCTCCCGGATCAACTCGCCTCGGTGCTCCCGGCCGGATGGGAAGGCATCGACCCGATCCGCGTCGTCTACAGCCGGTGGGGCGACGAGGGCGCGACGGCAACGCTCTACGGCCACACCGCCGAGACGCTCACCGAGGTAGGGGAGGCGACGCTGCTGGCCGCCTCGGGCGAGGTCCTCGTGCACAACCCGCCGAGCACCCCGACGGCCCTCGGCGCGACCTACTCCGCCGTGGAGCAACTCCACTACGCCGACGTGGGCGGCTGGCCGCTGGACGCT
This sequence comes from Bacteroidota bacterium, assembly GCA_039024735.1. Classification (GTDB taxonomy): domain Bacteria; phylum Bacteroidota; class Rhodothermia; order Rhodothermales; family Rubricoccaceae; genus Rubricoccus. Next base: position 3,890 of record JBCCPW010000219.1, on the reverse strand, counting down.
CTCTTTTTCCTCCTCGCGATGGCGACGGCAGCGGTCATGCTGACGGGCAACATGCTCTGGGTGCTCGTGCGGAGACCCAAGGACCTTCGCGCCACGCCCTGGCTTCATCATCTGCTGGCTCGCCTGACGGCGGGACTCGGGGTGGGGCTCATCGCGGCGACCCCGGTTCTGTTCCTCCTCGCGCAACTCCTCCCAGCAGACTACGCGGACCGAAAGCTCTGGGAGGAGGCAGGCTTCTTCATCGCGTGGGCCGTGTTCGCCGTGACGGCTCTCGTGGGGCCGTCTGCGATCTCCGCGAGTCGGTGGCACCTCCGGATGGCCGCGATCCTTTGTCTCGCGGTCCCCATCGCGAACGGCGTCATGACGGGTGGTTGGCTGTGGGTCGCCGTCACGAGCGGATGGTGGGCGACGTTCTGGATCGACGTGGGCTTCCTGATCGCCGCGCCGCTTCTCTGGTGGACGGCCGCCCGGCTGCCGTCCGAGACGGCTCCCCCCGCCCGTCCGGTGGACCGAGGCGATCTCCGCATCACCGCCTCGCCCCTCCCCGCTCCGGTCTCCGCCTCGGTGGCGACCCCGTCGCCCCGCCCCGCCTCGGTGCAGCCGCTCTGACGCGGCGTCTCGCCCAGACGAAACGGCCCACCGTCTCCTGCCCTCCCGATCTCCTGGCATCGTCCGACTCTATCTGCACGGCCTGCCGCTCGGTCTTCATCGCGGACCGGCCCACCTCGGCACCGAGGCGGTGGTGGTGGGCGCTCGTCGTCCTCGTCGTGAGCGCGGCCGGCTGTCGCGAGGCCCCCTTGGATCCCCGCACCGAGGCGCCCTTAGCAGAGGCCGTCGAGGCGTGGCGGGTGGAGGTGGGCGCGCCCGGTGTGGCAGTGGGCGTCTACCGAGGCGGAAACACGTTGCTCGAAGGGGGAACGGGACAGGCCGACCGCGCAACGGGCCGCGAGGTGCAGCCCGACACGCCCTTCTGCATCGGGAGTGTCTCCAAGCTGTTCGTTGCCGCCGTTGCGCTCCGCCTCGCCTCGCGCGATGTCGTGGACCTGGACGCTCCGCTCGCCCAGTACGGCGTGGAGGCACCCGGAGGCGCTGCGGAGACCGCCACGCTCCGCATGCTCGGTGACCACCGCGCGGGCGTGCGCAACTACATCACCCTTCGCGCCGCGAAGGACACCTTTACCGCCGCGCCCTCTCGCAGCTGGACGCGCGAGGACCTCGTGGCCCTCGCCGCCGAGGGCGATCCACACTTCGCGCCAGGCGAGGGCTGGACCTATTCCAACACGAACACGCTGCTCCTCGCGGAGGCCCTAGAGCGCGCCACGGCTCTGCCCTGGGACTCGCTGCTCGCCCGCGAGGTGCTGCGTCCGGCCGGACTCGCGGAGACGGTACCCGCCCACGACGGATGCGGCGCGGACCCTGCCGCCGCCCGCGGCTACCAACTCGGTGATGCCGAGGCTCCCACCCCATGGCGCTCACGCGGTGATTCCCTCCACGATGTCACCGCCGATCATCCCTCCAAGTGGGGCGCCGCTGGCAACCTCCGCTCCACCGTCCCCGACCTTCGCCGCTTCGCAGACGCGGCCTTCCGAGGCGATCTCCTCTCAGCCGAAGCCCGCGCCGGGCGCGACCGGACCGTCGAGACCGGCCAGGAGGGCTACCGCTACGGCTTTGGCCTGGAGGTCTTCGGGGAGGGAGACGAGCAGGTGATCGGCCACTGCGGGACGGTTCCCGGCTACAACGCCTGCCTCGGCTACCGCCCCTCGGACGATGCGATGGTCATCGTGCTCGCCAACGTGTACGGGACCGAGCGGTCGTCCATGCCCGCACTCGCGCTCTCCCGAGCGGCCTTCGAGTGGCTCTCTGTCCAGCCCAGCCCGTGAGTCGCGATGACGCGTCCGGCCACCGAGGCGGGTGTGTTCCGCCCCGGTCTCTCTGTCACGCACGTTCTCCTGACACATGCCCAGACCCATCCGCATCCTGTCTGACCCCATCCTCGCCGAGAGCGATGGGGGCACCGTCGCGGTGTGCCCGTGCTGTGGCAACCCGATTCTCCAGTTCGGAGACTCACGCGTTACGCTTCAGCCCCATCAGTTGCGTGCCATGCTCGCCACCGTCCGCGAGGTGGCCGGGGCCGCCGAACAGCACGGCGCTTGCTGGGGGTGGAGCCTCCGGGCTCGAACCAGATCCGAAGATGTCACCTTCCGCCTGCTCTCCAGCGAGGCGGCGGACCTGGAGAACCTGCTCGAAGCCGCTGCCGCTGCGCTGGACCTCGATGCGCTGCTCTACGACGTCCTGACCGAGGACCCTGTGTGAGGCTCGGCTGCTGTTGCTTCGCGTCCTGGCCTGAATTCACCGCCGCACTACTCGGCAACCGGCGTGATGTTCAGGAACGAGAACGGCCACGAACCTTCGGGTCCGTGGCCGCTCCTGGAGGCAGGCGTGGTGTCGTTACGCGTGGCCCGTCTGCTGGCCCAGCACGGTGAGCGGGATCAGCTCCAGAAGGATGCCGTTGTCGCCCGGATAGCTGGACGTGTGGGCCACCTCGTTGGTCCAGATCTCACTGGGGATGCCCGTGGGGAAGGCCTCGCAGAGTTGGGCCGCCTCGGCTTGGCGGTTGAGGTGGGTGCAAGCGGTGCACTGAGATTGAGGAGTCGTCATGGCGGTGTTCGAAGATGATGGACTCTCGTATGACGAGAGCGGCCAGAGGATCCACATCTCTTGAACATTAGAACCAGTCCAAGTTATTGAGATCCATACCGCTGCCGCCCGCTGCTCCACCCCCGGCTGTGACCATCACCGGGCGACCTCCGCACGGCAGGGACGCGCCCACCCAGAGTCCAACGAACCGCACCGAGCCGACTGCTCCGCCTCGGTGGTTCCGCAGGTTTCTTCTTCCTGACTCGGCACCGAGGCGGGCCCTCACGTCGCGCTACTCCACCAGAATCTGCTGTCCGTCGCGGTAGGCCAGGACAAACAGCGAGGTGTTGACCTGTCCGCCATCGAAGGCGAAGCGGTGCGCGAGGCCCTGGTACGACGGTGCTGCGCGGATCTGGTCGGCGATGGACCCTTCTGCGTTGGCTTGGAGACGGGCCGCGAGGAAGCCCGTGAGGTCGTAGCCCATCAGCGCGAGGCGGTCCGGTCCGATGCCGGAGAGTTCACGGTAGCGAGCGCCGAAGGCATCCACGGCGCCCGGAGGCGCGAAGAAGTCTGTGGTGAAGAGAGCACCGAGGCGACTGGCGCGAGCCCGGCTTTGGGTCAGTCCCTCCCACTCGGTGTTGCCGAGCGGACGCGGCGGAGCGCGGAGCGCTTCGAGGCTGCGGAGCGCGTCGGCGGCGTAGGCGGGGGCATCGGCGCCGGTGACGGGGAGATAGACGCCCTGCGCCCGGCCGAGCACCTCGGCGCCCACGCGGCGCTCTAGATCACCCCAGGCACTCGCGCCGACGATCCGCTCCTGGAACACGACGGCCGCCCCTCGCGAGGACGCCTCATCTGCGAAGTCATTCGCCATCTGCTCCCCGAGGGAGCCGAGTTGGCTCACCACACCGAGGCGGCGGAAGCCGAGTCCCTCGGTAGCATAGCGGGCCATCGCGCGACCCCGCATGGGGAAGGTGGGGTTGGCCTGGAAGGTCATCATGCGGCCCTCCGTCACGTCGGCATCCGTCGCGAGGGGCGTCAGCAACACCACCCCCGCCGCCTCGGCCGCCTCGGCGACCTGAACGGCCTCCACGCTGTAGAGCGGCCCGATGATAGCCTGTGCCCCCTCAGCGGCCAACTCGCGGAGCGCGGCAGCGGCATTCTCTGGCGAGCCGCCGGAGTTGCGGAACGCCATCTGGATCAGCCGCCGGGGGCGCGTCGCGTTGTGCTCCTCTACCGCGATGCGGATCCCGTTG
>JBCCPW010000218.1:0-6411 GCA_039024735.1 Bacteroidota bacterium | reverse complement strand
TCGCGAACGTCTCGCTCGAAAAGCTGGCTTCCGTCTCGGTACAGACGGACCCGAGCCGTTCCGGTGCGATCAACGGCCGCTCCGCCGGCGTACGCGAGCAGGTCCGCAAGAGGGGTCCCGGCGCTCACGGCGTATCGCCCCTGGTTGGCTACAATGCCAACCGCCGTGACCTGAATGAGCGCGTCACCTGGCCGAGTAATGAAGTAGAACCCGGGGACACCAACGAGCGCATCGTCTACACGAGGTAGGCTTCCCGCAGGACTGGGCTGGGCCGAGGTCTCCATCGCAGCCGTCGTCATGAGGAGCGCGACGACAGCGACGGGAAGAAAGCATCTCTGGGTCATGCGGTCTGAGACTCGGCTGATCCGTAGGAGTAGTTGTTGCCGTAGCGGTAGGCGTACTGATAGCGATACCCGTATTCCTTCTGGATATCGAACCGGTTCAAGACAACGCCGATCACATGAGCACCAACGCTACCGAGCTCGCCCATGACATAGTCAAGTTCGAAGTCTTTTGTCTGTCCGGCACGAGTCACGACGATCGTAGCATCCGCTTGTGTCGCGAGGAGAATCGGGTCCGTGGCGGCCATGATTGGCGGCGCATCAATGATGACAACGTCGTAGATCTCGTTCAGACCATCAAGGAACTCCCGTAGAGAACGCGACCCAAGGTGCTCGGACGGGTTCGGCACCACCGATCCCGCGGGAAGCACATCGATGTTGTCGGCAACGGTCAGGTTGCGCGCGGGCGCGCCTCCTCCTTGCGAGGAGACATAGTCCGTCAAACCAGGGGAGCGACTAACACCGAAGAGCCGGTGCACGCGAGACCGGCGGAGGTCGCCATCAATCAGGAGTGTCTTGCGACCCGCCTGGGCCATCACGATGGCGAGGTTGGATGCCACCGTACTCTTTCCTTCACCGGGGCTTGCACTCGTCACCACGATGCGCCGCACCATCGCGTCGGGCCGGGAGAACTGGACGCTTGTACGGAGCCCCCGGTAGGCTTCCGATGCCTGCGCGGTTGGAGCGAGAAGAGTCGTCAGGCGTGTGTCCAACTTCCAGCCGTCGATCTCGACGGTGTCTTGCCCAGCGAAGTCCTTCTCGACCAAAGCGTCTACGCTTGGAATGACCCCAAGTAGGGGGTAGCCCCGTTCGCGGATATCGTCCGGGCGACGGAGGCGTTGATCGAACTGATCGCGACCAATGGCAAGCATGACGCCGAGCCCCAGCCCGAGCAGCAGTCCCAGAATGATCATGCGAGGGCGGTCAGGCGCCACATGACCACCGGGAACGCCCGCCTCGCTGATCACTTCGGCATAGCCGAGCTCTGCACTCTCCGCCACACGTGCCTCCTGCAGCTTCTGATCGAGTGACGCCGCAAGGCGCTCTGTCGTCTCTCGATCTCGGATGCGGCGCGCGAGTTCCACACTCTGCCCAGGCAACCGCTCCAAGTCAGCTTGCGCAGCTGCGATGTTTCGGTTCAGTTGGGTGATGCGAGAGCGGAAGCCCTGCAATTGGACGTTTGCCTCGGTCCGTTGAGTCTTCAACGCAGAAAGCCGGGCGAACGCCGCAGTCGGATCAGTGCCGCCAGTCGCAATCGCTTCGTCGGCCACCTGATTGGAGGTCCGATCAATAATGGTCTGTTGCCTATCGATGTCCGCTTGGATCGCATCGATTCGAGCCTGATCGGGATTGGGGTAGCGTTGCTGAGCTGCGAGTTGAGTGCGGAGGTTTAAGATTTCCTCCTCCGCAAGCTGTCGCTCTCTCGATGCGTTGGAGCTCAACTGCCCGCGCGTATCCCGTTCGAGGCCTTCGATGTCACGATCAAGCTGCGCGATGCTCGCAGTCAGCATCCCGATCTCGACGCGCGCTTGGTCGCGCTCCAGAGTGGAGGCCTGCAGCTGCTGCACGAGGTTAGCCGACTCCTCATCGAGGCGGACGGCATTCTCTTGTTCCATGAACTCACGGGTCGCCTCTTCCCGCGCTGCGAGTTCCTGGGCCACCGAGTCGGCCTGTGCCTGGAGGTACGTCCGGCTCGCCGCCACAGATGCGCGAGAGGAGTTCTGCGTCCGGTCCACGTACGCGTCTGCGTACGCGTTCGCGATCAATGCGGCTTCTGCTGGAACGTAGCTACTCGCTGTCACTCGAACAGCGTTCACGTCTTCCCCATCCTGTGCGATGGAGATGGAACCTCGAATCCGATTCGCGAGGGCCTCTCTGGACAGAAGGTCTCCATTCGGTGTACGGAGGACCGGGTACTCACCGGCCTCCGCAGTCTCGGCCCGATCCAGAAGATCATCGGCTGCACTCAGAGCGAGGTTCTTGTCGTGGTTCAGGATGTAGAGCTCATCACTGATGGGACTACGCGGGACGAACGCTGGGCCACCTGTCGTGATCGACTCGGCCATCTGGCTCGACCCCGTGGGCTCCACGGTGAGGCGGGCAGCAGACTCGTAGACGTTGGGGGAGAGGATCGCGTAAGCGGCGACCGGGATGGCGATCACCAGCGTTGCCGCGAGAATCCACCACCGCCCTCGGATGACCACGTCGATCCAGTCCCGAAGCTGGTTGGCAAAGTCAGACGGGGGGCGACGCGAAGGGCCGTAGTACCCGCTTCGGAGGTCATCCGCTTCCGGCTGAGTCGGAAAGGTCTCGGGGGGAAAAGAAGGTTGTGAGGCCATGTTGGAAAGCCGAAGAGTCAGGAGCGAGGCAGATGGAGCAAAGGCACCCGCCCGGGCGCGACTACGAACCGCCGTGAAGCTGCCAGTGGCAGGACGGCGTAGCCGCGTGTGGATGCACTCGCTACCGCAAAGTAGGGCACGGCCAGCTAAGGTAGATCACCGGGCCCGTGGCTTGAAGAAAGTTTTTCATGGACCCAGCGTCCACGCCCCATACGGGCTCACCGAGACGGTGGAGACTCACCCGAAAACATCTGCCCCCCCGCGGGATCCGTTCGTATCTCCGCCTCGGTGTGCCTCCGGACACACAAAGCGGAGGCCAAGCTACATCATGCCGGGGATCTCCCGGCCGAACCCGAAGTAGAGGCCCACCACGATCAGCGCGATCACAAAGATGTTGGCGATCGAGATCGGCAGCAGGTACTTCCAGCCGAGGTTCATGAGCTGGTTGTACTTGAAACGAGGCAGGGTCCAGCGGATCCAGATGAAGCAGAAGGCGAAGAAGGCGGTCTTCGCGACCAGCGCGATCATCTGAAGCGCCGTCAGAAGCAGCCCCCCAAGGCCGAACCACTCGACAAGGAGGTCCTGAAACGGGAGGAGGTAACCGCCGAGGAAGAGAGTCGCCGTGACCATGCTGGCGATCCACAGGTTGACGTACTCCGCCAGGAAGAACATCCCGAACTTCATGCCCGAGTACTCCGTGTGGTACCCGCCCACCAGCTCCTGTTCCGCCTCGGGGAGATCGAACGGGGCCCGGTTGGTCTCGGCCAGCGCGCAGACGGCGAAGAGGATGAAGCCGACGGGGTTGCGGAAGATGTTCCAGCCGAGGAAGCTCCACCCCTCGTTCTGGCTCTCCACGATGTCGAACATCGAGAGGCTCCCGGCATAGAGCACGACGGAGAGCGCAGCGGCACCCATCGCGAGTTCGTACGAGATCATCTGCGCGCTGGAACGCAGACCGCCGAGGAGGGAATACTTCGAGTTGGACGCCCAGCCCGCGAGTGTGATGCCGTAGACCGAGATGCTCGTCATCGCGAGGATGAGCAGCAGCCCCACGCTGACATCGGCGATGATGACCGGACCCGCCTCGGCGGTCCCGGCGAACGGGATCACCGCCACCGTGCTCATCGCGATCACCACCATCAGCACCGGCGCGAGGGAGTGGATGAACCCGTTGCCTGCCGTCGGGACGATGTCCTCTTTGAAGAGGAGCTTGAACACGTCCGCGAAGGGCTGCAAGATGCCGCGAGGCCCCACCCGGTTGGGGCCACTCCGCTCCTGGATGAACGCACTCACGACGCGCTCGGCATAGACGAGCAACGAGGCCGTCACCAGCAAGAGGTTGATGACGAGGAAGATGAGCGCCGGAAGAACCGCGGGCTCCAGAAACGAGAGGATCGACTCAACCATCGGTGGCGCCGTGTCGGTCGGCGCGAGAGGGGATCAGAAAGGTAGCGGCAACACAGGACCGACCGGAAGCCGATGTTCCCACGTCTGCCGCCTCGGTGATTGCACCGAGGCGGGCGCGGTCATGCAGGCTCGGACGCCGTCTCCAACTCGACGCCCAGCAGGCCCATCGCCTTGTGCGTCGCGCCCGCGAGGGCGGCGTGCGTGGAAGCCGCCTCGTCCATGACGGCGCGAGGGCTCTTGTACGCCATCGGGCGACCGAGGCGGTCCGAGATGGCTGGGAGCGAGGTCCAGCCGGGCTGGCAGTCCACCTTGTTGTTCTCCTCGTGCCAGCGGTCGAACGGCGTGCCCACGCGGTCTTGGCGGCTCTGCCCGACGCCCATGCTCATCATCAGCGACCGGTTGGCCGTCTTGATCATCTTGGCCGGACGCAGAAGCTGAGCGCGGCCCTCCTCGTTGACGAACGTCCCGATGGTCTCGACGCTCATCGTGACCGGAAGCACCACGTCTGCGTGCGGCAGCGTCTCGTTGGTCGTGTGCGTGGGGAAGAGGATTACCGTCTTGTCCTCCAGATCGGCAGCGGAGAGGACGTCTGCCGCGACGGGATCGTCCTGGAAGATGACGACCGTGTCCGCCTCGGTGATCTGGCTGGCAAGGAGGGGTGGATCCACGGCGACGAACCCGAGGCGCTCCACACCCTGCGTGTTGGGGGCCCGGTCGTCGGAGATGAGCCAGCCGTCGCCGGATCCCTCCTCGTGCCGCGCGATGAAGCGCGGGGCCTCGGCGCCGAGGCCACTGGCGAGCTTCGCGAGGAGGAAGTTGTCCTCAACCGTTCCGAACGGTGACCCCAGCACGACGACATGAGAGGCGTCCCGAAGGGCATCGGCCGCCTGATCGTAGGCCGTCTCCCACGAGACAGGCTGCCCGCTGATCGTGGGGCCGCTCGCGCGATTCTCGTTGTACGTGGAGTACACGAGCCGGGCCGCGTCGGGCATCCAGTACTCGTTCACGTCTAGGTTCTCGCGAGGGGTAATGCGGAGGATCTGGTTGTCGCGCACCCAGAGGTCCACGTTGATGCCCGTCCCGCCGAAATCGCTCACGCTCGGCGTCTTGCTCATCTCCCAGACGCGCGCCTTGAACCGGAAGTAGTCCTCGGTGAGCGCGCCGACGGGGCAGATATCCGCCGTGCACATGGAGTAGGCATCGTCGAAGACCTCACCGGGCGCCGTCATCGGGTGGTTCTTGTCACCACGGTTGATGATGGTCAACTGGTGGGTCTCGGTGACCTCCGCCGTGAAGCGCGTGCAGCGCGTGCAGTTGATGCAGCGCTCGGCGTCCAGGACCACATTGGGGCCGAGTTGGATGCGCTTGGGCTTGTGGACCTTCTGGAACTCGAAGCGCGAGCCCTCCGGGCCGTACTTGTACGCCTGGATCTGGAGCGGGCACTGCCCGGCCTGATCGCAGATGGGGCAGTCCAGCGGGTGGTTGACCAGCATGATCTCCAGGTTGTCCGCCTGCGCCTCGGCGACCTCTTCGGAGTCTTGCTGGGTGTGAACCACCATCCCGTCGGTCGCATCCAGCGCGCAGCTGGGCATGAGCTTCGGGAAGTAGTTGATCTTCTGATTGCCGTCCTCGTCCAGCACCGGCTCGCGCGTGGCCCGGTCGAACATCGGCGTCCCGGCCTTGACGAGGCATTGGCGGCAGTTGGCCGGGATGCTCAGCGCGGGATGGTAGCAGAAGTGCGGCACCTCGACACCGTGGTCGAGGCAGAACTGGAGCACCTTGTCACCGGGCTCGAACTCGAAAGGACGGCCGTCTATGGTGAGCGTCGGCATGAGCGAAGGGCAAGGGGGACACCGCCTCGGTGGGGTCTACGAGAGGACCGAGGCAGGCGGGATGTGGGAAGCTAGCTAGGCGCTCGTGGCGCGAGAGAGGCGCGCGCCCTGGGCGGTCAGCACGTACGACTGGCGGGGCTCGGTGATCTCAGCGATCTCCTCCTCAGAGGCACCGCCGTCCTCGGCGAGGTGCTGGAGGTACTCCACAGACTCCGTCTCGACGACCAGATCTCCGACGACGTGGGCCGTGGCTCCGGTGACGTCCATCGGGAAGGTGAAGACGTACTCGCCCTCGTCGTCCTTCGGGACGTTGATGCGGAACGTCTCCCCAGTGTCGGACGCGAGCGTGAGCCAGCAGCCCTTCATCTGGCAGACCTTCGAGACAGTCCCTTCCACGGAGACCGTCTGGCCGGAGAGAGCATCGGCCTGCTCAATGGCGGTGGCGACGGTCAGGACATCCGCGCCCTCGTCGGGCGCCTCTCCGATGACCAC
>JBCCPW010000217.1:0-6428 GCA_039024735.1 Bacteroidota bacterium | reverse complement strand
CGCGCCACATCTCGAGTTGGAGGGCGGGGAGATCCTCCTGAGTGGCTTCCAGAGCCCGGTGGTGCTTCGGGTCTCACCCGAGGGGGGCGATCGATTCCGCGCGACACGCCTTCCCATCGACGGTCTGGAGATGGTGGAGACCGGGCGCGGGGCAACCGTTTCGGTGCACCGCATCGCAGGGCGGCTGATGGCCCGGTTTTCTCAGGAGGACGGCCTGGTTCCGCTCCGGTTCGATCCTGACGCATCCCGGCTCGTTCGCGCGGGGCCCACGCGGGTCCCGTTCCCTCGCGTCCGCGACCTGATGGTTCAAGACCGCGAGGCGGTAGGGGTCCGCATGGACGGCCTCTGGCGCATGCGCGGTGCCCCGGATGGACCGGCCGTGCAGCTTCTGGAAGGCCACGTCACTGCGGCGGCGGTGGACCGCGAGGGGGGCCTGTGGGTCGGCACGTTCGGGCGCGGCGTGGCGCGGGTTCGCAGCACTGGCCTCGTCCAACTCACCCCCAACTCCGCCCGCCGTGTGGCACTCCGTGGAGATCGAGCCTGGGCGTCGTCACGGGAAGGCTTCTCGCACCTCATTCGCCTGGACGGCCCCTCGCCGGAGGCCATCCCCACCATCGAAACCCGATTCGCATCGTTCCTGCCCGATGGGCGCGTGCGCCCGGGGGCGCAGGCCATACTGCTCGAGCCCATCGAAGCGGACCGTGCCCTACCTCCTGATCCGACGTTGATCCATCTCTTGCCACGGGCCGCGCATGACCCCGACTGGATCTCGAGCGCGGTGGAAACCGCCGACACGCTCTGGCTGGGGACCTACGCGCATGGCGTCCGGCGCTTCCGCAAGACGGCCAGCGGCCTCGTGGAACTCGACACCGTCGGGGTCCGGGACGGGCTCCCGACCGAGACGGTGGAGGACCTCGCGAGGACGAGCGCTGGGACGTGGGCCATCGCGAGGCGGGGGCTGGCGCTCCTCACGGGCGAGACGGCGCGCGCGATGGGCACAGCCGAGGGGCTCCCCTCCTCGGCGATCTATTCCGTCTACGAAGCGCGCGATGGAACGCACTGGGCAGGCACCGACCGAGGCGTGGCCCGGCTGGACCTCGCGGGGTGGCGCGCCGAGGCGGTGGGGCGCGACGCGATGGCGGGGCGCCCTGTCGTCGCGATGTTCGAGCGGGAGGCCACCCCGGGGGTGCTCTGGGCCGTCACCACACACGCCCTGTGGCGGATCGAGGCGGGCACGGCGCAGATGATCGAGGGGGTTCCGCTCGTCCACGACCGCCGCCAGACCGTGGAGCACGCGGCGTACCACGCCGCCTCGGACCGGCTGGTGCTCGCCACCAACGGCGGCACCTCCCTGCTGAGCCTCGATGATGTCTCTGCCGGGCCGTCCCTCGCGCCGCCCATCGCGCTCGTGGCCGTCCACGTGGACGACGCGCCCGTTGCGCTGATGGGCACCCCCCGCGACGCCCGCCTCGGTGATCTCGTGCCCGGGCGGCATCGCGTGGTGATCGAGGCGGCGGTGCTCCGGTTCGGGGCAGCGTCGGCGGTGGAGTGGCGCGAGGACGGGGGCGATTGGCATCCCGCCGACGACGGCCGCATCACCCTGGCGAGCGTGAGCGCGGGGGACCACGAGATCGAGGTGCGCGCCGTGACGCCGGGGGGCGTCGTCTCAGAGAACACCGCGCGGCTCTCGTTCCGGGTTGCACCGAGGTGGTGGGAGCGGCGGGCGGTGCAGGGCGTGCTCGGGCTCCTCGGCCTCGGGATGCTCATCGGCGGGGTGCGGTACGCGAGCCAGCGCCGGTTGCGGGCGCGCGTCCAAGAGTTGGAAGTGGAACAGCGCCTCCAAGCCGAGCGCGAGCGCATCTCCCGCGACCTCCACGACCACGTGGGCGCCGAGGTGGCCGCCATCCTCATCGAGGCGGAGGTGGGCCGCCTCGAAGCCGCCGCGAACGGCCGCGACACGGGCGCCCTCCGGGAGGTGGAGCAGCGCGCCCGCCGCACGATGGGCAGCCTCCGCGAGGCCATCTGGGCGCTGGGCCACGGGGCCCTCACGCCCGCCGCACTCGCGGAGCGCCTCGGGGCCTTCGCCGCGACGCAGGCCCGCCACTCGAGCGTGACCGTGGAGGCCCAGGCGACCGGCCAGACCGACCGGCCGCTTCCCGCCACACAGGCCCTCGCGCTCTACCGGATCGGGCAAGAGGCCATCCGCAACGCCATCCGCCACAGCGGCGGCACCCGCCTCGGTGTCACGGTGGAGGCCCACCGCGAGGGCGTGGCGGTGATCGTCCGGGACGACGGCACGTTCGGCGGCCCGGCGGGCGACGGCGGCGGCTACGGCCTCGGCAACATGCAGGCCCGCGCCGAGGCGCTCGGCGGCACCCTCGCGCTCACCAACGGCGAGGGCACGACGGTGCGTGCGGAGATCCCGGTGGTGTGACCCGCGCCACACGGTCTGCCTCGCATGGCCCGCCTCGGTCCCGCTGCGGACGCACCGAGGCGGGGCGCGCCGCCTCCCCCACCTTGGGGAGGGTCGCCGTCCGCCGCGCGCCGTTTCTTGCGCCATGATTCGTCTTGCCCTGGCCGAAGACCACCCGGACCTCCGCTCCGGGCTCATCCGCAAGCTCGCCTTCTTCCCCGAGGTCGAGATCGTCGCGACGGCGGAGAACGGAGCCGACCTGCTCGCCTCGGTGGCGCTCCTCGCCACGCCACCGGACGCCGTGCTGATGGACATCGAGATGCCCGTCATGGACGGCGTGACGGCCACCGCGGAGATGGCCCAGCGATGGCCCGAGGCGGCCGTCGTCATGCTCACCGTCTTCGACGACGACACGCGCGTGCTGGACGCGCTGGACGCAGGCGCGACGGGCTACCTCCTCAAGGAATCGCCCGTCGAGGACATCGTGGCTGCCGTGCGCGAGGCCGCCTCGGGCGGGGTGCCGCTGGCGCCGTCCGTGGCCGGGGCGGTGGTGCGGAGCATCCGCCGGTCGCGGGGGGCCGAACGGCAGCGCGAGGCCGCCGCCGGGGCCGTGGGCCTCACCCCTCGCGAGGGCGACGTGCTGCGCCAGATCACGCTGGGCCGGACCGACGAGGGCGCCGCGCACGAGTTGGGCGTGAGCGCGTCCACGGTGCGGACGCACACGAAGGCGCTCTTCCGCAAGCTGGGCGTCCACAGCCGGGCCGAGGCGACGCGCCGAGCCGTGGAGTTGGGGCTGGTGTAGACCGCCTCGGTGCACGGGTAGAGCCACCGAGGCGGAGGAGGCGGACGGAGGCCACGCCTCCTCAAGATTGGGGAGGCGCAAACCGCCTCGGTGCAGAGATCCTGAGCAGGACCTTCCTCTCCCTCCCGATGCGCACTCCATTCCTCTCCCGCACGGCGGGCCCCTCGCTCGACCGCCCCTCACGGATGAACCACCGAGGCGGTCGAGCGTCTGTGGCCTCCTCCCTCCTCGCGCGAGGCCGCGCCGTGCTGATGGCCGGGCTCTTGCTCGCGACGGCTCCGGCGGCGATGGCGCAGAGCTACGTCTACGTCTCCACAGGAATGGCGTACGCGGACGCCGAAGCGCACGCGGCCTCCCTCGGTGGCACACTCCCGATCATCACCGACGCTGCGGAGAACGCCGCCGTGTTCGCTACCATCGGAGACCCGGCGTTCCATACCTGGATCGGGCTCAACGACCGGGCCGCCGAAGGCACCTTCGCCTGGATCGATGGCACCCCGGTAGGCTACACGAACTGGGGGGGGAACCAGCCAGATAACTTCAACAACGAGGACTGTGGCATGATGCTCGGCGTCGTCACCGCTAACGTGGGTGCTGCTGGTCAGTGGAACGATGCGGACTGCACCGCGATGCTGCCCTTCGTGGTGGAACTCCCCTCGCTCGGCGTGACGCTGACCGGCGCCGAGGGCTACCGGATGCTCGCCCACCCCGCAGGCGGCACGGTCGATGACCTCCTCGGCAGCATCTACACCCAGGGCTTCCCCGGTAGTGACGAGCCCTCGCGCTCCTTCTGCTCCATCTACACCTTCGACGAGACCGCCGGCACCTTCGAGGGCGGCTACTCCTGCATCGACGGCGCCTCGGACGCCATTCCCCGAGGCACGGGCGTCTTCGCGTACGTCTACGAGGACGATCCCATCACCCGCCCCACTGAGGACGAGGACGGCCTCCCGCAGCTGCTCACCATCACGGGCACTGGCGCTGACGCCCCGTTCTCGGCCTTCACGCTCCCCTACACCGATGGCGCGATGACGCCCGCCTACGAGGAGGGCTGGACGATCCTCGGCAACCCCTTCGCGGACGGCTTCGACTGGGACCTCGTCACGCGAAGCATCAACCTCCGCGAGACGATCTACGTCTACGACCCGAACTACTTCAGCGGAGACTTCCGCAGCTGGACCCAGAACGTCGGCGGAGACCTCACCGATGGCGTGGTGCCGATGTTCCAGAGCTTCTTCGTCAAGTCGAACACCCCGGGCGCGACGCTGACGGTGCCCACGGGCGCGGTCGTCTCGCCCACGCCGCCGGTCTACGGCCGCGACACGGCCAACGGGTCGGCAGAGACGCCCGCCTCGGTGCGCTTCGAGTTGTCTACCATCGCAGACGGAACCGAGACCCCCGTCTCGGCGACGTTCGTGACCGCCACCGAAGGCGCCGCGCTCGGCGAGGACGCCACCGACGCGTACCGCCTCACCCCCGGCGCGTGGCCTCGCACCGTCCTCTCCACCCTCACGGACACCGAGGCGGGCGAGAGCGTCCCGCTCGTTCTCAACGCGCTGCCGTCGGATGCAGAGGGCGAGATCACCGTCCCGGTGTCCGTCGCTGCGGAGGGCCACGCGGCAGGCCCGCTGGAGTTGGCCGTCTCCGCCTCGGGGTCGCTGCCGGACGGCTGGACGGCCGTGCTGGTGGACCGCGAGACCGGCACCCGCACCGAGGTGGCACCTGGCATGCGCTACCGCTTCACGGCGGAGGTCACCGAGGCGGCAGCGAAGGCCGGAGCACTCCGCCTCGGTGTACCGGTGGGGCCGTTCGCGGCTCGCACGGCCACGACCACCTACGACTCGGGTGACCGCTTCGCGCTCGTTGTCACGCCTGCTCGGATCGTCTCCACCGAGTCGGGAGGCCAGCCGTTCGCGCTCGGTGCCATCGCGCCCAACCCGACGCGGGGGACCGCTTCGGTGGCGCTGAGCCTCCCCGAGGCGGGCGCGGTGACGGTGGCGGTGTACGACGCGATGGGCCGGCAGGTCGCTTCCGTTCAGCAGGCCGCGGCGGCGGGGTCGCACCGCCTCGGTGTGCCGGTGGCGGGTCTGGCGCCGGGCATCTACGTGGTGCGCGTGGAGAGCCCGAGCGGCACGGCGACGCGCCGATTGACCGTCGTGCGGTAGCGGCCGACGACGACTCACCGCCGGACGGACAACGAGGCCCGTCCGGCCGTACGGCGGGGCGCCCCTGTGGTGGGGGTGTCCCGCTGCGTGTTGAGGAGGCACCGAGGCGGACAGCCCCGGATGCCAGGCGGCCCGGCGCTCGGCACGACACGCACCCCGCGCGCCGTTCGATCTTGCCGCCCCCCGACCCCGTGCCTGTGTCCCGCCTCGCTCTCGCCCTCCTCGTCCTCGCCCCACTGGCGGCGCCCGTCGCGCAAGACGCCGACCTCTTCGCCGTCCGCAAGAACTTCGACCTCTTCGCGGACCTCTACTCCACCCTCGCGGGCGAGTACGTGGACCCGGTGGACGCCGAGGCGCTCATGCGAACCGGCATCACCGCGATGACCGGCACGCTGGACCCGTACACGGTCTTCTTCGACGAGGCCACGACCACCGCGGGCCGCCTCCAGCAGTCCGGCGAAGTCGGCGGTGCGGGGCTCGTGGTGGCCGAGCGCGGCGGGACGCTCGTGGTGACGGGGCTGGACGAGAACGGCCCGGCCGAGCGGCAGGGCGTCCGTGTGGGCGACCGCGTGGTCCGCCTCGGTGGGCGCGACGCGAGCGGGATGGACACCGAGGCGGCGCAGGAGATCGTGCGCGGCGAGCCGGGATCCACGCTGGAGATGGAGGTGGAGCGCGAGGGTGACTCCGGGACGCTCTCATTCGTGCTCGTCCGCGCCGAGGACGACTCGCGCGACGTGACCGCCGTCACGAGGCTCGCCGACGGCGTCGGCTACATCCGGCTGGAGCAGTTCCTCTTCGACTCCGCCGCCGAGGTCCGCGCCGGGGTGGACAGCCTCCAGCGATCCGGCGAGTTGGACGCCCTCGTGCTGGACCTGCGCGGCAACCTCGGCGGGTTGCTGGAGCAGGCCGTCGAGATCGTGGGGCTGTTCGTGCCGCGCGGCACGCCGGTCGTCTCCACGCGAGGCCGCTCCTCCGGGACCATCCAGGGGTACAGCACGCGAGACGAGCCCCTCGCGCCCGACCTCCGCGTGGCGGTTCTCGTGGACGG
>JBCCPW010000216.1:0-6444 GCA_039024735.1 Bacteroidota bacterium | reverse complement strand
GGGGGGGGGGGGTTGGGGGGTGGGGGGTTGGGGTTCGGGGTTCGGGGTTAGGGGGTACGGGAAGCAAACGCATCGGCCCGGCTCGCGCCACCCCGCCCGCCTCGGTACCGGGGAGTTCCGGGTTCCGGGTTCCGGGTTCCGGGTTCCGGGTTCCGGGTTCCGGGAAGCAAGCTGTTCTGCTCGCCTCGCGCCACCTTTCCCGCCTCGGTGTCGCCTGCCTCGGCACCGAGGCGGAGACGGCTCCGTGGTCCGTGGTCCGTGGTCCGTGGTCCGTGGTCCGTGGTCCAAGCAACGGGACTGATACCAGAGCCACACGCCATCCAGGAACCTTTTTTCGGCCGCTTTCTCCCCATCCCCTACCCCAGTTCGAAGAACCGCCGGATGCGGTGCAGCAGGGACGCCTGCATCATCGGGACCGAGGCGGGAGCGGCCGTCGCGGCGAGGGCGTCCGCGCGGGCGTCCAGGCGGTAGGCCATCTCGTGCGCGAGGGCATCGGCCAGGGCTTCGTTCTCCGCGAGCAGGGCCCTCACGTCGTCGCGACGGACCTCCATCAGTTCCACCTCCCCGACGGCCCGCACGTCGGCGGAACGGGGCTCGCCCGTCAGGAGCGACATCTCCCCGATGACCTCGCCAGCGGTCATCTCAGCCACCCGCACCCGTCGGCCGTCGTCCTGGGGCACACGGATCTCCACCCGGCCCCGCAGCACAACGAACATGGAGCCCCCCTCGGCCCCTGCCCGGAGGATCGACTCGCCCGGACCGTAGAGCAGCGTCCGGGCGTCCTGCGCGAGTTGACGGCGCTCCTCGGGCGTGAGCGGTCCGAAGAGTTCCACCTCGCCGAGCCATCGCGCCCGTTCGCCGCAGGGATCCTCAATGACCGGCCGCTCCGGCGGGAGGTACGGCACGTGGACCTCGTGTGGGAACGGGATCGAGATGTCGTTGCGGGCGAAGGCGTACCAGACCCGCTCCCGGATCTGCGCGTCGATGGCCGCCGCCCGGAGGGGATCCTCCAGCCAGTAGAGCACTTCATACCCGACGGAGGAATCGTCGAACGACGCGAGACGCACCTGCGGCACGGGGCGATCGGAGACGCCGGGCACCCCCATCACAGCCCGATGCACCACCCCCACGATCTGCTGCGGCGGCGCCTCGTACGGGGCGGACAGCGACAGTTCGTGACGAGCCGGGCGCGTCCGCGAGAGCACCTCCACGGCCTCCCGCGCAACGACCGAGTTCGGGATGACCACGCGCGAGCCGCTGACCGTCTGGATCGTCGTCGCGCGCCAGTTGAACATCTCCACCCGGCCGGACCGCCCGCCGCTCTCGATCACGTCCCCGAGACGGAAGGGCTGCTCGATCTGGAGCGAGATGCCCGCGAAGAAGTTGCCCAGCGTCTCCTGAAGCGCAAGGCCGATCACCACCGAGGCGATTGCGCTCGTGGCGATGGCGCCCGTCAGCGGCTGCTCGAACACGGCTCCCGCAATGACAAGCCCAAGAACAAAGTAGAGCGACAGGGCCACCACGACGTGCAACAGCGCAGGCGCCCGATGCCCCTGCGTGCGGAGGAAGAGCACGTCCAGCACGAAGTACCGGAGGGCCTGCACGACCGTGATGCCCACCGCCACGAGGACGGCCGCGAGGAGCCATCGCAGCTCCGGTGTGTCGGTCGGCCCGACGCCCTCGGCGACGAGCGTCACGCCGTACGCCACACCCATGAGGATGGCGAACGCGAGGGGGAGACGAAGGGTGCGGAGCTTCTCGACGGGTCCGTCGGCAGAGGAGGGCCCAAGATGGAGGCCCGGACGTTCCCGTGCAACGCGTCCGTCGGTGGCTCCCTTCGGCACCGAGGCGGGGAGGGTCGGCCGTTCTTGATATGGGCCCGCCTCGGTGCGGATGTACCTTGGCGCAGCGCCTCGCGAGGGGCCCTGCCCAGATGGCGGAATTGGTAGACGCGACGGTCTCAAACACCGTTGGTGGCGACACCGTGTGGGTTCGAGTCCCACTCTGGGCACGACAAGAGGCCCCCAAATCGCTGATTCAGGCGAATGAAGGGCAATATCAGGCGATCACAAATCGCACTGTAGGCTGAGATGTAGGCGGCATCTCGCATCAGCTTCACGTCAGGCCAAGCGCCGTCTCAATGCTCGAGGCATGATCGACGCTCATCGTCGGCTGGCGGCTCTGGTGCCAATAGCGTCTTCTAGGCGGACCGGGCGCGACTGATAGCACGCGTGGCTGGACCTCACGCCCGGATCTGAAAACATTGAGGCGCGGAACGTTCTGGCCTCAGATTCTCAACCCCCAGAAACCGCCCGATTGGCTCTGAGGCGCGAGAATCGAGGGCGCCTGAATGGCCTACGCCCGATAATTATTCCTACCGTTCCTAACACCGAGGCGGGATTCTCAAGACTGACGCCCCCTAAACATGGGTCGTTCATCTCGCTTCGAACCGTCTCCATCTCAGACGAGGGAGTGCGAAACACAGTGCCTTCGTGACCTTCGGGGACCGGGCCAGGACCACACGCTGCCTTCTGTGCCGCAAGATCAGAGCCGTAGAGCAGCTGGCTGGCTGGGGCCAGATTTCCGGCTCGAGATTCTCAAGTGCCAGATGTTCGCCTGAGTCGGATTCGACCTGCTCCGTAAGCCTGTCCTGTGCGTGCCTTGATACAAACACAGAGTGAGGGAGAACCACCGAGGCAGGTCAACTCCAACTTCATTCAGTGGTCTTCCCTCGAGACACCGAGGGGGCTCTCAGGATGGAGAGCGCCCCTCGGGCATGCGTCAGAGCAGGAGGGTTAGCTGATGATACCCGCCTCTTCGGCATTGAACGCCTGGCTTTCCTCAAAGGCCGGCAGGTCTCCGTTGTTGCGGTCGATCTCAAGTCGGTATCGAACGCTCCCAGCCGTTGATGAACTCGGGACGTACGCGTTGTCAAAGAAACTGACTCCGCTCACACTTCGGCTGGTGAGTTCGGGGGAACGGCCCCGAACCTCGTAGATAGTCGTGAGTGTGCACGTCCATAGAGCGGTCCCACAGAACAGTGTCGGGTCAGAGTCCCAGGTCACGTTGAAGCCGCTGCTCGAGGAGGAAACCGTTAGGCCTAGGTCGGAAGGGCCATAGATGTAGACCTGCTTCGTCAGTGTAGTGGATGCTGCCTTCGACGCCGAACCTGCCGGGTCCGCTGGGGTGCTAGAGCCTGTCAGGTCTTCCGAGGAGAAGAAGACGCGGACGCTAACTGTGTAGAAGCTCCCACCGCTCAGCTGGCCTGCCCGAACGTTGTAGCGATTGGGCCGCCTGACCTGCCCAGTTGCATTGCCTGTAACCGACCACTGGAGGTTCGTGATCTGATCACAATTGCGCGCGGAGATCGAGAAGATGTCGAGGTCATTGGGCAAGACCGTATCCGGGCCAATGAGAGTGAGGCGGCACTGACCGCTCAACGAGGCTTTCGTTTTCTCCTCGTTCGTAGTCGAAAGGGCCTCAGCCCCTGGTAAAGAGGCGGTGTCCGCGCTGATCACGTCCGACTCTGACGCAGCCTCAGGCGAAACGTCAGACATGAACTCATCTGCACAGCCTGAGAGGCCGACCACGAGTGAAAGAGACAGAAGGAGGGAGAGGCGCATGGCGCTGGGGGCAAGTGAGCCTCAGGCTATCGTGCGGGATGTACGGCCCGCGAGGCCAACGCCGACTCTACTGGGGGGTCGAAACCGACGAACCGATTCAGGAGAGAACGACTTTTGGCCCACCAAGGGCCAAGGGTAGTTTGGAGCATGATCATCCTCCGGTTTCTGCCTTGCTTCCTCGCAGGGGGCCTTGCTCTCGTGGTCGCATTTACGCCGATAGTACACGCACAGAGCGACCGAACAGATACCTTCCAGGCAGAACCGCGAGACTCCATCGAGGTTCGCGACGTAGATGAGCTTGCTGCAGCAGCCCCATTCGGTTCCTTCGACGCGTTCGCAGCGTGGTATGGCGAGCACAAAGGGCCACACCTACCGGAGGTTGGCCTCGCGCCCGCTACAGGCCCCGAGGACGAGGCCGCTTACTTCTTTGCTGTCGGTGCAGACAGCTCCGTATGGATGCAAGCGCCCGACGGCTCCACTGCCCAGTTGGATGCATTTGCCACGTGGCAGATCGGAGAGAGTGTCTCGTCTCGTCTGAGCTTCGACGCACGCGAGCTTGAGGGCGTCGGCTACGGATATGAAAACGGGCAATTGTTTCTCTATCTCACTGCGGTCACCCCGCTTCTTTGGGCCATCGCGGTTGCAGGGATCCTCATGATTGCGGCTCTTTGGGGGGTCCGAAAGCTCTGGATTGGGCTTCAGGTAGCGAGAGCGCAAGGAAAACGCCTTGCAGAATCGCGAAGGCGACTGGCCGATAGCCGGGAGGCTGAGCGCCTTCGCCTCGCCCAAGACTTGCATGACGGCCCGTTACAGGACCTCCAAGCTCTCCGAATGCACCTCGGCATGGCGACTCGGCAGGCTCTTCAGCTAGGCGCGACGGGAAGTACATCGGAGCCGCTAGCGGAATCTGTCTCAACCGTCCAGAGCGAGCTGGCACGAGTTGCTCGTGAGCTGCGGGAAATCTCCGAGGGGCTCCGCCCTCCTGTATTGGGATCGTTTGGTCTTGCACCGGCGGTGCGGGCACTCGCCCATCGATTCCAGACACTGCATCCTGGTGTCGCCCTCACTCTCGACTTTGAGGACGAGGGGGCAGAGCTTCCTGAGGCCCCTAGGCTGGCACTCTACCGCATCGCTCAAGAGTCGGTTGCTAATGCCTACAAGCACGGGCGGCCAAGTCATGTCCATGTACACTATGTGGACACACCTGGCGATGGTGCATTCCTGACCATCGAGGACGACGGGGAGGGCTTCGAGGTGCCTCGCTCGCTCGACGCATTCGAGGTCGACGGGCACCTCGGCCTCTCCGGGATGACTGAGCGAGCCGAGTCTGTTGGTGGGACACTTTACGTCGTGAGTCAGCCAGGTCGCACGCAGATTCGGGCTCACGTGCCCTCGTCTGTGCTCCCCTCGCTGGAAACCTCTCCTCCTACATGATCTTTCTCGTCCATGATGGCATTCACTGAACTGGCCCCCACTCGCATCATCGTAGCCGACGACCACCCTCTGTGGCGACGAGGCGTCTGTACCCTCCTCAACGGAGAGCCCGACCTCACCGTCGTAGGGGAGGCCTCCGATGGAGCAGAAGCCCTACGACTCCTGCGTACCATTGAGGCAGATGTCATCATACTCGATATGGAGATGCCAGTTTTTTCCGGTGTCGATGTGACACGTGTGGTACGGTCTGAAGGCCTTCCCGTGTCTGTGTTGGCACTCTCGGCATACGACGAGCCTGAGTACGTATCGGGCCTAATGTCTCAGGGGGCCGCAGGCTATATCACGAAGGAGAAGCCACCGGAGGTGTTGCTAGAGGCCGTACGGGCCGTTGCCCGTGGGGAAGGGCGTTGGTTTGTACGCACTCCCGTCCGGGCCGATGCTGCTGCAGGGCTATCGCAACGGGAGCGCGAAGTACTGGCACTTCTGGCAGAGGGACATTCGAACAAGGGCATTGCTAAAGCACTTTTTATATCTGAAAACACAGTAAGAAATCATCTTGGAAGTCTTTATGCCAAGCTAGGGGTAGAGACTGCTCGTCAGGCTGTTGCCTGGGCCTGGCGGAGAGGTCTTGGAGGAGAGGGCACATCGCTAGACACGACCTAAGAGCGCCACATCGTTTCTCGACAAGCGCTTTGGACTAGTCGGAATAGGCTAACTCAGTCGATTCCGACTAGTGCGGTCACGCGCTTTCGCCCTCTGGGCAAAGTCGTTTAGGGCACATCTTGGGACTCCACCACAGAAGCACCTCGATGCGACGCGCACTCTTTCTCCTTTCGGCTCTGGGACTTCTAGCTGCCTGTGATACGGGAAGCTCTGATGCCCCGCTCGCAGCCGCCGATGACCCAGTCGTTGAGATGCAGGCCGATCTCTTGGCTGCCCAGACTCGTATGACTGCCGTCCCGCTGTCGGCTAAGACATCCACGTCAACGCCGATGGACGTCGACCTAGAAGGGCACCAAGGAGCCAATTTTTACTTCGACTCACAGCTCCGGTCTGGCTCTCTTAACGATCCCCTCAACCGTGTGGAGCAATGGCGGGTCGATATCCATTCTCAGGCACACACCTCGTCAGGGACACTCGAGACAGTGTCGACGATGCGCTACCAGCCTCGTGCGGCTGGGGCGGGCTTTGAGATGCACACAGCTTGGCCTGGCGTTGACGCGGATGCTGCTCAGGTGTGCTGGTGGAGCGGAGATGTAGCATCACTGGTCCTTCTTGGGTGCGAGCGGATCCTGGCGCCCCTCCATGCAGACGGATCGCGAGATGTGGATGGGTTCGTGCTCGTCTCCAACGCGGATGAGGAGGGGACTTCATACCACAGGCTCCC
>JBCCPW010000215.1:0-6454 GCA_039024735.1 Bacteroidota bacterium | reverse complement strand
CCGTCCGCCTCGGTGATTCTGTGCCAGCACCGAGGCGAATGGCACCGAGGCGGAGGAAGCCGTGGTCCAGATTCGTCCGGTTCGGCGCATGGAGGATTGAACCTCCCTGATGCCCCGATGTCTCTCCGCTACGCCGTCCTCACGCTCCTCGTCGTCTCTGTCCCCACCAGTGCTCAGATCGTCGTCAACTCGACGGCGGATGTGGCGGCTGACGACGGCCAGTGCACCCTCCGCGAGGCCATCACGGCCGCCAGCGACGATGCCGCCTCGGGTGCTTCTGCTGGCGAATGCGCTGCAGGAGACGGCGAAGACCTCGTCCAGATTGGCATCGCGCCCGGCTCCAGCATCACGCTCACCGCCGACCTCCCTCGCGCCTGGGAGACATGGACCTTGGAAGGCCCCACTGGCTCCGCAGACGGCGTCACCATTGACGGCGGCGGGCAGTTCCGCATCTTCGAGCTGGACTCGAACAACCTCCAGCAGACCCACACCCTGCGCGGTCTCACCGTCACCGGTGGCCTCGCGAATGCAGGTGGCGGCATCCTGGTCGGCTTCCAGGACAACTGTGTCTTCGAGGACATCGCCGTGGTCAGCAACGTCTCCACCAACGGTGCGGGCGGGATCTACACCGGGCGTGAGGGCAACTGCTCCATGAACCGCGTCTACGTGGCCGACAATGAGGCCCAGGGCGCGTCGGGCGCAGGAGGCATCCGGATCAGCGGCGGCGGGGACTTCGTGATTCGCAACTCCACCATCGCGAACAACCGCGCGACGGCGACCGGCTCGGGAGGCATCCTCGTCGGGTTCTTCTCGCCGCCCGAGGGCACGTTCCTCCTGGAGCAGAGCACCGTCAGTGGCAACACAGCGGCCGGAAGTGGAGGAGGGGTCTCCGAGATCGGGGCCAATGGGACGACCACGATTCGGGCCTCGACCATCGTGGACAACCACATCACCGGGACCTCTGGCGCAGGTGGCGGTCTCTCCATGAACTGGGCCGTCGTGCTAGAGAGCACCGTCATCGCAGGCAACACGGCCGAACGCGGCAGCGGCGAATGGGACGATATCTCGCTGGGCAACAACAACACGACCTCGAACGGCGGCAACATCATTGGCATCAATGGCTTCTTCAGCCGGGAATTCCCGGTCGGCACACCGAACGCCAACGGCGACTTCGTGGGCGAAGAGGCAGGCCCTCTGGATCCCAGACTAGAGCCACTGGCCCAGAATGGCGGACCTTACGCCACCCACCTCCCGATGGCGAACTCCCTCGTGATTGACGCGGGGGTGTGTCCGGGCTCGCCTGCGGACCAGCGCGGGAGCATCCGCGAGATAGACGACCCATCCTTTATCAACTTCAACGGCGACGCGTGCGATTCGGGCGCGGTGGAAGGGCGGACGTTCGTGGTGGACACGGAGCGCGCTCCCATCGCGGGCGTGACGTTGAGTGCTCCGGCCCCGAACCCCTCGCGCGGGACCGCCCGCCTCGGGTACGCGCTGGATGCGCCCGGCGCGGTCCGCCTGAGCGTGCTGGACGTGCGCGGGCGCGAGGTCGCCGTCCTGGCCGAGGGGCTGCGACAGGCAGGCAATCACGAGGCTGCGCTCCCGAGCCTCGCGCCGGGCGTCTACCTCGTCCGCCTCGGCACCGAGGCGGGTGTGGTCAGTCGGCGCGTGACCGTCGTGCGGTAGGCTCGCGCGACGGTCCCGCCTCGGTGGCTTCACGAGCGCACCGAGGCGGGATGTTCCACTTCAGAGCGGGATGTCGTATGCGCTGCCGAACTCCACTCTCGTTCGCGATGTCCCGCCTTCCGTTTGCTCTCGCCCTCCTCCTGCTGGCCGCCCCCGTGTGGGCGCAATCCGTGTCCAGCACGCTCACGGAAGACGCCGTGCTTCTCGGCAGCGACACTGCCGCGCTGGACGAGTTCGGCAACGCGGTCTCGATCTCCGGAAACCGCCTGCTGATCGGGGCCTGGGAGGAAAGCCTCGGCCGGGGCGCGGTGTACGTGTTCGAGCGCAACGGGGGCGTCTGGGCCGAGACGGCGAAGCTGACCGGGAGCCTGCCAGCACCCGGCGACGAGTTCGGCAGTTCCGTCTCGTTGGACGGCAACCGTGCCCTGATCGCGGCGGAGAGCGACGGCAACACGTTCGGGAGTGTCTACGTGTTCGACCTCGTGGGCGGGGTCTGGACCGAGACGGTGCGGATCAGCGGGGGGATGCAGAACACGAACTTCGGCACCTCGGTCTCGCTGGAGGGCGACCGGGCGCTGATCGGCGCGAGCCGCGATGACAACTCGACGGGGGACCCGGGCTACAACTCCGGCGCGGCGTACGTCTACGATCTCGTGGGCGGGGTCTGGACCGAGACGGCCCGGCTCACCGCGTCCGATCTCGACGAAGGCGATGCGTTTGGCACCTCCGTCTCTCTGTCCGGGGACCGTGCGCTCATCGGGGCCTCCGGCAACGCGGACGCGGGTACCGGCTCGGGCGCGGCGTACGTGTTTGATCTCGCGGGCGGGATCTGGACCGAGGCGGCGCTTCTGACCGGCGACGGAAGCCCGTTCGGGTTCTCTGTCTCACTCGACGGCGACCGGGCGCTCGTCGGATCGTACAACGACGACGTGCCCGGCGAGCACGCGGGCAGCGCCTTCGTGTTCGAGGTGGACGCCGGTACCTGGAGCCAGACGGCCAAGCTCACCGTGGACTATCCCAACGCGGACGACGTGGGGTTCTCCGTGGCGCTCTCAGGCGACCGGGCCCTCCTCGGTGCTCCGCGCTCCAACTCGTCCGAGGGGCGGGCCTACCTCTTCGACTTCGCGGGAGGTCTCTGGTTTGAGTCTGCCGCTCTCCGAAAGAGCGTGCCCGACGCGTTCGACCGGTTCGGCGTGCACGTCGCACTGGCGGATGGCCTCGCGGTCATCGGCGCGACGGGCGACGACACGGAGGGGAACGGCGCGGGGGCCGCGTTCGCGTTCGATCTGGATCCCATCCCGCCCACACTCGCGCTGACCGGCGTGGAGGGCTACCGGATGCTCGCGCTCCCGACGGGCGGCACCGTGAGCGACCTCCTCGGTCCACTCTGGACCCAGGGCTTCCCCGGCTCCGACGACCCGACGCCAGCGGACGGATTCTGCTCCGCGTACGCCTTCGTCGAGTCGCTCGGCGACTTCGCGAACGGCTACACATGTCTGCCGAGCCACACCGCCCCGTTCCCTCTGGGTCGAGGCCTGTTCGCGTACGTCTACGAGGACGATGCACCGGCGTCTCCCGGCGTGCAGATCGGCTTCCCGAAGGTGATCCAGCCGCCGGGGTCGGGGCAGGCCGCGCCGTTCTCCGCGTTCCCGCTGACGTACACCGAGAACCCGACCAGCCCCGCCTACCAGCAGGGCTGGAACCTCCTCGGCAACCCCTTCACCGAGGCGGTCGACTGGGACCTCGCATCCCGGACCGGCGGGCTCACCGCGCCCATCTACGTCTACGACCCGAACTACCTCGGCGGCGACTACCGCTCGTGGACGGCGGGCCTCGGTGGTGACTTGGCCGACGGCGTGATTCCGGCCTTCCAGGGCTTCTTCGCGAAGGTGTCCGCCATGCCGTCCGGGCTGACGATCCCGGCGAATGCGCTCGTGACGAACGACGGCACGTACGGCCGGACCGCCGGACCTGCCCCCCTCCGCCTCGGTCTGGCCGTCGTCACGGACGAGGGCGAGACGGCCGTCTCCGCTGCATTCGTCGCGCCGATGCCCGGCGGGGCCCTCGGCGAGGACGCGCTGGATGCCTACCGCCTCACGCCCGGGGCCTGGCCTCGAACGGTGCTCTCCACGCTCACGCTTGGGCCCGATCCGGTCGCGCTGGCGGTGAACGCACTTCCCGCCGAGAGCACCGAGGCGGTGACCGTCCCGGTCGAGATCGCGGCCGAGGGGCACGCGGCGGGCCCGCTGGATCTCGTCCTCTCGTGGACAGGCGCCCTCCCGGACGGCTGGCGTGCGACTCTCCTCGACCGGGCCACGGGCGAACGGATCGCGATGACCACGGGCGCGAGCCATCGCCTCTCGGTGGAGATCCCCACCGCAGGCGCGAAGGGGGCGCGGCCCTCGGGGCTCGGCCTGGACCTCGTGCCTCCCGTGATGCGCGCGAGCGAGAAGGCAGCGAGCGGCGCCGCGATCTCCACCGGCGACCGCCTCGCGCTGGTGCTCACGCCGCCCGCCCGCACGACGACCACCGAGGCGGGCGCCGCGACCTTCGCCCTGGGACCGGTGTCCCCCAACCCCACCCGAGGCGACGCCCGTCTGCCGGTGACCCTCCCCGAGGCGGGCGAGGTGACGGTCACGGTGGTCAATGCGACGGGTCGGCTGGTCGCCTCGGTGCGGCAGACGACCACCGCCGGGTCTCACCGTCTGGCCGTGCCGACGGCAGGTCTCGCGCCCGGCGTCTACGTGGTGCGGGTCCAGGCGCCGGGCGGTGTGGCCTCGCGGCGGCTCACCGTGGTCCGGTAGCGGCCCATCCCGCCTCGGTGGTTTGTACCGGCACCGAGGCGGGGTCAGCCGTCCGCCAGCAGCCGGTCGATCTCGGCGTCCACTTCCGGCACGACCGACGGATACACGATGCGCGGGAGGTGGCCTCGGACCGCCTCCAGGTGCGGGCGGGCCTCGTCCAGGCGGCCAAGAGCGGCGAGCGTGCGGCCGTACATGAACCGCGACCGGAGCACGGTCGGGTGGTGCTCCATGCGGGTGTCGAGTTCGAAGGCGACGACCTCTCGAAGCATCGACTCTGCTTCGTCGGCCCGTCCGGCCTCGCGGAGCGCGTCCCCGGTGGCGCGGAGTACGGAGATGCGCCACGGCCGCGCGAGGTCGCCGCGAGGCATCTGGCGGCTCAGGGCGGTCAGCGTTTCGAGCGAGGCATCCTGCTCGCCCTTCGCGAAGGACAAGGACGCCACGAACGCCCGAGTGGTGAGCGTGACGGGAGCCTGGGATCCCCCAGACGCTTCGTGGATGCGGGCGGCTCGTTGGGCCAGGGCGATCGCGTCGTCCAATCGACCCTGTGAGGCGTGGACCTGCGCGAGGTTCTGAAGGGCCTGCGCGGTGCGTGGCGTGTCGGTGCCGTAGCCTTGCTCCGTCGCCGCCAGCGCGGCGGTGAGTTCTCGTTCCGCTCCTGCGAGGTCGTCTTGGATGTGGAGGGCCTGCCCGATGATGCTCCGCGCGCGAGCCTGCTGCGCGTCCCCCAGCCCAGCGCGTTGCATGGCCGTGAGGGTCAGCCGGGCCAGCCGCTCGGCCTCGGCGAAATTCGCGAGGTTGCCGTGCGCGGCGGCCATGTTGAACCGGAGCGTCATCAAGGACGGGTGCGCCTGGCCCCATCCCGCGACGAGCCGTCGCTCCGAGGCGCGAAACTCCCGCAGCGCCTCGCGATAGCGCGCCGAGGCGTAGTGGAGACTGCCCAGTTCGTTGTGGGCCTGCGCCACGGCCAGTTCCGCTTCTGGCGACGGGGCGGAAGCGAGAGCGGCCCGGCGGTCGGAGAGCGTTTGGAGGAGTGCGGCCTCGCGCGAGTCGGCGTCCGCGAGCACCGAGGCGAGGTAGAGCGCCGTGCTGCGCTCGTCCGGGAGGTCCTCCGGGCTCTCGTCTTCCAGCCGACGTTCGATGGCGAGGGCCTCGCGGAAGAAGCGCTCTGCCGTCGGCCGGTCCTGTCTCGCGCGGGCGACCAGTCCCCGCCCGACGAGCGACTGGGACACCACGCCATCGTCGCCTCGTTCCGCGCGGCGGAGGGCGAGGGCGCGGGCAAAGAGCGAGTCGGCTCGTGCGAGGTCCCCGCGCTGGAGCCACGAGGTCCCGAGTTCGAGCAACTGCCCCGCGAGTACGGCCGGGCGCTCCGCGAAGGTGTCCTCGACCGCCTCGGTGGTGGCCTCAGCAGACTCACGAGAGGGGAGAGGTCCCGCCACGCTGTCCTGAGCACGGGCCACCGGATCCAGGATCCGAAGCGCCTCGCCCTGCGCCTCCTCCAGCACCGAGGCGTCCGCCAGAGCCGCCTCGGTGCGTGCCTCGGCGCTGCTGACGCGAAGCGAACTCACGCCCCAGAGGAGGCCCGTCACGAGGAGCGCCACCACGGCGATGCCCACGGGCACCCGGTGGCGCGAGAGAAAGCGGCGCGCCCGGTACCACGCGGAAGGGCCGTGTGCCGCGACGGGGCGCCCGTCCAGCCAGCGGCGAAGGTCATCGGCGACCGCCTCGGCGGTGGGGTAGCGGTCGCCTGGACGCTTGGCGAGGGCGCGGAGGCACACGGCGTCCAGGCCATCGCGAAGTGCGCGGAGGGTGTCGGGCGAGGCGACACGGGTGCTGGGGCGAGGGGGCTCCTGCTCCAGGATCTCGCGTTCCAGCGCCGCGCGCGATTCGGCCTGGAACGGCCGCTCGCCCGTCAGCACCTCGAAAAGCAGCAGGCCGAGGCCGTACACGTCGGTGGCCGTCGTGAT
>JBCCPW010000214.1:0-6464 GCA_039024735.1 Bacteroidota bacterium | reverse complement strand
CGGGGATCTCGCGTGGGTTGCCTTCGGCGTCGTACTTCCCGGCGCGTGCGCCGACTACCATCGCGCCCGCCAGTGCCGCCCAGCCGCCGACCGAGTGGACGACCGTAGAGCCCGCGAAGTCGAGGAAGCCGAGGCCTTCGAGCCAGCCGCCGCCGGAGAAGAGACCGCCCCATGCCCAGCTTCCGAACACCGGGTAGATGAACGCGCACAGCACGACCGAGACGACGAGGTATGCCGAGAAGTTGACCCGCTCGGCCACCGCCCCGGAGACGATGGTCGCCGCCGTCGCGGCGAAGACAGCCTGGAAGAAAAAGAAGAGGTACGTCCAGGAGGTCTCCTGGCCCTCCAAACCCGTTAGCGCGAAGCCGTCCGTGCCGAACCAGCCGCCCGCGCTCGTACCGAACATCAGCCCGAAGCCGACGAGGAAGAACACGACCACGCCCGCGCTGGCGTCCATGACGTTCTTCATGATGATGTTGGCCGCGTTCTTGGCGCGGGTCAGCCCGGTCTCCAGCAGCGCGAAGCCCGCCTGCATGAGGAAAACCAGCGCGGCGCACAGCGCGATCCACACATAGTCGAGGTGGATCTGGACGGTGGCCGCCTCCGGGGCGTCCTGGGCGAGCGCGACCGAGGGCGCAAGGAGAAAGGCGAGAGCGGCAAAGCGACTCATGTTCTTCGGTGGAAAGCGGGATGAGCGATAGGAATGACGGATGTTATGGCCTGTTGTCCTCAGATGGCAAGGGGTTTGTCGCACTCGGCCTTCGCTCGGAATGCTGGAAGCGCTTTTCCCCTTCGTTCCTCTGGATCATCCACCATTCGCTCCGCCTCGGGACCGAGGCGGGGAGATCCGCGGCCGATGGCTACACTCTCCACAGACCTCCCAACCGAGCATGGCCGAGACCATCTTCGCCCAGATCCTTCGCGGCGACGCCCCCGCGACCTTCGTGTACCGGGACGATCTCGTCTCGGCGTTCATGGACATCCAGCCGGTCAACCCGGGGCACGTCCTCGTCGTCCCGAACGAGCCTGCGGCGTACCTGGCAGACCTCCCAGTGGAAACGGGGGCCCACCTGTTCCGTGTCGCGCAGCGCGTGGCGGAGGCCCTTCGCGCGAGCCGTCTCCGGTGCGAGGGCGTCAACCTCTTCCTCGCCGATGGTGAGGCGGCCATGCAGGAGGTCTTCCACGTGCATCTCCACGTCTTCCCCCGCTACACGGGCGACGGGTTCGGCCTACGCTTCGCGGATCGGTACTTCCAGCTACCGGGCCGAGACGCACTGGAGGAGGCGGGCGCGACCATCCGTGCAGCGCTGGAGACCTCCACGTGACATGCCCCGTCGGGTGTCACTTCCGAGGTGAGACCCACGCGCACCGCCCGCCTCGGTGCCGAGGCGGAACGGACCGGCCGATGAGTCCGATGATCGGTTTCGGGAACAACCCGTGCGTCGGAGAGCAGACACTCCCCCTGTAGCCATGCGCTCTCGCTTCTTGCTTCCCCTGCTCCCCCTGGCGCTTCTAGCCGGATGCGCCGGATTCTCTCTGGATGACCTCGCGCTGGACGAACTCGCCGAGGCGGTCACCATCGAGACGCCACCGGAGACGGTGGAGACGGAGACGCCGACGGGCACGCGCCAGGTGGAGGTGCCGCCCCCGCCGCCGGAACTCGGCGATCCCAACCGCACCGAGGTACCTGCGAGCGTGCGTCAGCAGTCCGCCTCGGAGGTGACACCCGAGATGCTGGAGATGGCCAGCGGCATCTCGGGACGCTTGACCCGCGCGACATCCAGCGCACGCACGTACGACGCGAAGGTGGCCACGGTGCGCGCCTACGAGTTCACCGAGGCGGAAAAGGAGAGCGCCAGCGTGCTCGGCTTCCGCTCCATCTCCATCGACATCAGCGGGGGCGGCAACAGCCCCTATCTCGTGGGCGGGTCGCTCTCACAGGGCATCGCGTTCAGCCTAAACGGATCGGGACCGCCTCGGTGGATCACCGGCGGGGGCTTCACGCTGGGCGTGCCCGGCGCGGGCGGCGACCTCCAGATCGGCTTCTGGACGGACGACGTGAACGACCTCGCGGGCTGGTCCATGGGCGTCAACGTCAACGTCGTCGGCCCGCAGTACGTCGGCGCGACGGCGGGCGCGTTCTGGAGCGTCGGCACGCGGCCGCAGTTCCAGGGGTTCAGCTTCGGTCCGGCCGTCTCGAAGCCAGGTCCGGGCGGGGACGCGGGCTTCGCGTGGTCCATGTACACGAGCAAGATCGGCGAGATCGGCCAGGATGCGTCCAACGTCTTCAGCGCCGACGGGACGCAGTATGGAGCCGAGATTGGCGAATCTTGCAGCGTGGGGCCGGACTGCAAGGGCTACAAGTCTCCCGTGGGCCGCAGCGACACCGGGACGGCGTGCTGCAACGGCACGTGTCAGCAGACGCGCAAGGACTACGCGGGAATCAACTGGTGCCCGGCCGTCTGCAAGCGGTCGCTCTTCAGCGCGCCGGGCTCCTGCCGGTAGCGCGATGTCCCTCCGCCTCGGTGGCGTCACCGAGGCGGAGGGAGTGAGGGCGTTGGTGTTTAGCGGATGACCGTGACGCGGCGTGCCTCGCGCACACCGTCGGCGTCCACAATCACGGCGTACGTCCCGGCGGCGAGGCCCGCCATCGGGAGGGTCACCGTCGTGCCGCGGGCGGCGTCCATCGCAGGCACGGAGACCTGCCGGACCTGCCGACCGAGCGCGTCCACTACGGAGACCGTCGCGTTTGAGGCGGTGCGGAGATCGAGGCGGACGAGGCCCGTCGCGGGGTTGGGCGTCGGCTCGCCGACGAAGACGGTCACCGGCGTGTCCGTCGTCTCGGAGGCGACGGAGTACGCGAACGAGAGCACGAACCGCTCCGTCCAGTCGGTCGCCTCGGCCTCGAAGGTGTAGCTCTCGTCCGTGCCGAGGTCCACCGTCGCGCCGGTGTCCAGATCGGTCAGCGTCGCGCGGTCGAAGTGGCCGTCCCACGTCAGCGTGAAGCTCCCGGCCTCGTTGACCGCGAGCGCCATCGGCACCGAGGAGGAGCTGCCGTCCGCAGGAAGCGCGAGGACAGCGTGAGGAACGGTCTCGCCGTCGCGCGAGCCCATCGGGGCGAGCAGGGCGTAGCGCGAGGTCGGCGGGAGCGGCTTCGAGGCGTCGTAGACGTCCCACTCGTCGGTGGCGTCCTCGCGGAAGCGGACCACCGAGGCGGCGTCACGGGTCTCGGCGCCGGAGGTCGTCGTGCCGCGAAGCTCGAAGGCGACGTGCGGTTCCGCCTCGGTGCGGCCGTAGAACGGCGGCGCGCCACTGCCCTGGCTTCCGACGACCGCGAACGAGAAGGTCACGTCCACGCCCACCTGCCCGGCGGTCTTGGTGACCTCGGCGAGGGCGCCCTGCCAGACGGCGACGGAGTCCGGCGCGCCACTCGGCGGGGTGAGGAACACGACCTCGTACGAGCCGGGGCCGTCCTGCACCGGGTCGGAGCCGGTGTTGGGCGTCTGGCCTGCTGCGTTGGACGGGTTCCAGATGAACAGCGTGTTCTGAAGGGTCCCGCCCGTGGCTGAGATCGCGCCGACGGCCAGCGGGCGCGGGTACGGGTTGCCGATCATGTAGAAGTCGTCATCGGCGGGAGAGACCGTCCCGGCAGGCGCCCCGACCGTCGTGGGGTCGGCGTTGGCGTCGGGCTGGCCGCTGTTGGAGGCGCTGTTGACGTTGTCTGCGAAGACGAGGGACGTGTCGCCGGAGACCTCGAAGCCGAGAGCGCTGAGCGAGAACCCGTCGAGTGAGAAGCTGCGGCTATTCCCGCCGCCCGATCCCGTCGGGCTGGGCGTGATGTCCTGGTCATACCAGTACCACCAGATCCCGCGACCCGGGACGAACTCCTTGGCGGTGCTGCTGGCTGGGATGTAGTCGTAGCGACCGCCTCCGTTGTAGCCTTCATAGATGTTTGGCTGGGCGTTGGGATATTGCCCCTGAAAGCCCATCGCACCGGCGACGCCCTGCACGAGGTTCTGCTGTGCGAGGGCATCGACGGTCACGTCGTAGAGGGGGGCAGAGAGGAGGCGCCAGCCGGGCGCATCGGCGATGTTGTCTTGACCGACAGTCACTTGCTCCGCGATCACCTGCGGCAGTTCACCGACCACCAACTCATCGAACCCGAAGCCCTCGTTACCGACGCCCGGGAAGCCCACCGTGACCGTCTCGTAGTCCGTGTTTTTGTCGATGAACCCGACGAAGTTGAGCTGGCCATCGCCTGGGTTCCCATTGGTAGAACCGGTGTTGGGAATGGGGCCATAGCGGAGTGTGTCTGCGCCTGCTGGTCCGACCGGGTCGAGAATGAGGAGCACGAAATCGACCGTTTCGACATCGTTGAGGTAGAACCCGAATGCGTTCACGGGTGTGCTGCCGAAGTCGAACACTACATCCCGTCGCCCGAAGAGAAAGTTGTCTCCGTCGGTGGGGTACACCCCGTTGTCGGTATCGGGGTTCTGGTTGACAAACCCAGCCCCTCGCGATGTCGCCGTGATAGTGATTGGCGAGCCGACCGCCGCTCCTGTGAACGTAAGCGCCTGTGAGAAGTTGGAATTGCCGCCCGGGTAGCTCGACGATGCGGAGAACGATTCGAAGCTCTCACTCTGGATGGTCGCGGGGTCCAGTGCGGAGAGGAACGCCTGTCGAGCGGCGAACGGGGCTCCGTCTGCGAAGACGTACGGTGGCCCCGTCTGCGTGGGAAAGCGGCTGTCCTGGCCGTAGTACGGCACGGGCTGGGCCACGGCCGAGGCGGCCATCGCGAGAACAAGGGCGAAGGAGTACAGGAGGCGCATGAAGCGGCGAGAGGGTGGGATCGACACAGAATCGGCACGTCGGCCCCTGTTCTAAAGCACGTGTCTCGAACTGAGACGAACCTCTTCTGTCCACACAAACGCCGAGGCGAGAGGCGTCACCGCCTCGGTGATACCACGGCGGCTTCATGCGCCGCCGCGAGTGCCGACGCCGCTCCGGCCACCCACCCGAGGTCGGCCCGGGAGACGTTGGACGCCGCCGCGAGGACCACGCCCGCCTTGGGGAGGACGTAGAGGAGAGCCGACCCGCCCATCGACCCGCCGGAGTGAAACACCGACGGTCGCCCGTCTCGGTCGTCCCCGAGGCGCCATCCGACCCCGTAGCCGACGCCCTCGCCGTCTCGTGTGGTTTGCTCGGTGAAGAGCAACGCTCGCCCTCGCTCGCCGAGAGCATCGCCCAGGACGACCTGCTCACCGAGGCAGCGCATGTCCTCGACGGTGGAGAGGAAGCCGCCCCCGGCCCACTTGTAGCTGTTGTCCACCGGCGGTGCCGGGATGAACTCGCGTCCCCATTGGACGTAGGGAGCGGCCGTCCCCGAGTAGGTCGAGTCCGTCCAGTCGGCCACGGTTCGGGTCATGCCGAGAGGGCCGAAGACGTGGGCGGCCATGTAGGCGAGGAATGTCTGGTCGCTCGCGCCTTCTACCACCGCGCTGATGAGATTGTAGCCGTAGCTCGTGTAGTGGTACTGGGTGCCGGGCTCGTGGAGGAGGCTGTCCGCTGAAAAGATGGCGAGCCCGCTCGCGACGGTCGGGTAGCGGACGTTGCGAACCGCCTCATCGCCGAGGTAGTGGCGGATGCCACCGAGGTGGGCGCCGAGTTGCCGCGTGGTGACGGGCCAGCGCTTCTCCGGGAAGGCCGGGACGTACGCCTGAACGGGTGCGTCCACGTCGAGGCGTCCGGCTTCAACCAACTGGGCCACCGCGACGGCCGTCATGGACTTCGAGACGGAGCCCACCCGGAAGCGCGTCTGCGGCGTCACCGGCTCCTGCGCGTTGAGCACCGCCATGCCGAAGCCTTCCGCCCAGACGGTCTCGCCGTCGATGCTCGCGGTGATCGCCAGACCGGGGAGGTCCGCCGCCTCGGCGATCGCGCGGAGACTGTCGAGCGTGGCGACGAGATGCGCGGGTTGCGCGAGGGCAGGGGCCGCACCAACCAGCAGGCACAGGAGCAGGAGCCGACGCATCATGGGAACGAGGGGGCAGTCGAGTAGAGGAGGCTCGGCTCGGCGTCCCCGGCGAGCAGGATTGTGCCGTGGAGATGCATCCCGATGGCCTCCAGGACGCGTTGCGAGCCGATGTTCGCCTCGGTCGTGATGGCGAGCACACGGGTCATCCCGAGGTCGCGGCGGGCGTGGGCCAGCGTCGCGCGGGCGACCTCCGTCCCGTAGCCCTGCCGATGGAAGCGTTCGAGCAGCGCGTAGCCCAGGTCGGGGTGCTCCAGCCCGTCGCGACGGAGGAGCCCACACATCCCGATGGGCTCATCGGTGGCCCGGAGCGCGATGCGGTAGAGGCCGTGCCCGTAGGCGGCGTAGCTCGCGAGCGGTCCGGTGTGGAGGTAGTGCCGCGCATCGGCGACCGTACGCACGCCTCGGTCGCCGATGTGCTCCAGCCACGCGG
>JBCCPW010000213.1:0-6518 GCA_039024735.1 Bacteroidota bacterium | reverse complement strand
GGGGAGACCGCCTCCAGCAGACCGCCGCCTCAGACACGAAGCGTGGGGGCGTATTGCAATACGCCCTTACGGCCTTCGCCTGGGCTGAGCGCCTGCCCCGAGGCGGCACCACCTTCCGTCCACCGTCTCCGGCGGACGCCCCCGCTGGGCTTTGCGCAGACCCCGAGGCAGCGGCACCTTGCCGACTGCCGACTGCCCCCAGATCACGTCTGCCCGTTCCCATTTCCCCGTTCCCCATTCCCCCGCTCCGCCTATCCTGCGGCTGCCCCCCGTTCGCCCCCGCGCCGGCCTCGAGGCGGTCGCACCTTCCCTCCCCCCATGCCCACCGTCCCGCACCGCCTCGTCACGATCATCGCCGAGCGCATCCTGCGCGACCGTCTCGTCGAAGCCGTCCACCGCCTCGGGGCGACGGGACACACGCTCTCGGACGTGCAGGGCGAGGGCACGCGCCGCGCGCAGTCGAGCGCCGTCCGCGGGCCGAGCGTCAAGATCGAGACGATCGTCGTCCCCGAGGTGGCCGAGGCGATCGTGCAGCACGTGGCCGAGCGGTACTTCGCGCACCACTCGGTGATCGTCTACCTCCAGGAGGTCGCGGTCGTGCGCGGGAGCAAGTACGCGCCGCAGAACGAGGAGGCCTAGCTCCGCCGCCGAACGGACCGTGGCCGCCTCGGGGGGAGGCCGCGAGGCGGTGAGCGCAGGGCGTGTGTCAGGCGAAACAAACGGTCCCGAGGCGGGGACGTGTGACGCGGGGTGTCATGGGCGGACGGTAGATTGGAATCGTCAATCCCCCGGACACTTTTAGCCTCGGTCCATGCCCGTCGTCGACACGATCCCCCTCCACGAGACCGCCAAGGAGCGGTACCTCACCTACGCCCTCTCCGTCATCACGAGCCGCGCGCTGCCCGACGTGCGCGACGGCCTCAAGCCGGTCCAGCGGCGGATCCTCTACGCGATGGCGACCAACCTCCGGCTGGGGCCGGACGCCCGGTTCCGCAAGAGCGCGACCATCGTCGGGGAGGTGATGGGCAAGTACCATCCGCACGGCGACACGGCGATCTACGACGCGATGGTCCGCATGGCGCAGCCGTGGGCGCTCCGCGCGCCCCTCGTCGACGGCCAGGGCAACTTCGGCTCGCTCGACGGCGACGCGCCGGCGGCGATGCGCTACACCGAGGCGCGGCTGCGGTCGCTCGGCGCCGAGCTGCTCCGCGAGATCAAGCAGGACACCGTCGCCTTCCGGCCGACCTACGACGGCCAGCTCTTCGAGCCGGTCGTGCTGCCGGCGCCGGTCCCCAACTTCCTCATCAACGGGGCGACCGGAATCGCGGTCGGGATGGCGACGAACGTGCCGCCGCACAACCTCAGCGAGGTCGTCGACGCCTGCCTCGCGCTCGTCAAGAGCCCCAACGCCCGCCTCGACACGCTGCTGCAGCACATCCAGGGGCCGGACTTCCCGACGGGCGGCCGCATCCTCAACACGCCCGAGGAGATCGCCCGGATCTACGAGAAGGGCGAGGGCGCGATCGACCTCCGCGGCGAGTACGTGATGGAGGGCAAGGGGACCGTCGTCATCACGTCGATCCCGTACGCGCTCTCCAAGGCCGACCTGATCGAGAAGATCGCCGACCACATCCGCGGCGGCCGCGTGCCCCAGATCGTCGACGTCCGCGACGAGTCGACCGAGGACGTCCGCATCGTGCTGGAGCTCAAGCGCGGCTCCCGCCCCGAGGCGGCGCTCGCCTACCTCTTCAAGCACACGCCGCTCCAGAGCCGCTTCCACGTCAACCTGACGGCCCTCGTGCCGACCGACAACCCCGAGGTGGCAGCGCCGCAGAAGGTCGACTTGAAGACGGCGCTGCGGCACTTCCTCGACTTCCGCCTCGACGTGGTCACGCGGCGTCTCGAGCACGAGCTGCGGGCGCTCGAGAAGCGGATCCACATCCTCAAGGGCTTCGCGATCGTCTTCGACGCGCTCGACGAGGCGATCAAGCTCATCCGCTCGTCCAAGAACAAGGCCGACGCCAACGGCCGCCTCCGCCACCGCTTCGGGCTCGACGAGGACCAGGCCGACGCCGTGCTCGAGATCAAGCTCTACCGCCTCGCACGGATGGAGATCGACGCCATCCTGAAGGAGCTGGCCGAGAAGGAGGCCCGCGCCGCCGAGATCCGCGCGCTCCTGGCCGACGAGAAGGGCCGGTGGGGGATCGTCCGCTCCGAGCTGCGCGACATGAAGAAGCGCTACGCCGACGAGCGCCGGACGACCATCGAGGGGCCGGATGCCGTGGTCGAGTACGCGGCCGAGGACTACATCGTCAAGGAGGACGTCTACGTGATCGTGACCAAGGACGGGTGGGTCAAGCGCCAGCGCTCCTACACCGACCTCGGGGCGATCCGCGTGCGCGAGGGCGACCGGGTGCTCTACGCGCTCGCCGCCTCGACACGGGCGACGGTCGGGTTCTTTACGTCCGCCGGCCGCTGCTACACGGCGCGCGTCGACGACCTCGTACAGACGACCGGCTACGGCGACCCGGTCCAGAAGTACTTCGACTTCGCCGACCGCGAGACCGTCGTCGGCGTGGCCAGCTTCGACCCGCGCGTGCTGGTCGCGGGCGTCCCCGAGGTGGACGGCGAGCCGCAGCCGGAGCTGTTCCAAGGGGACGGCGCCCCGGCCGGCGACGTGGTGGCCGGGCCGTACCTGGTAGCCGTGTCGTCGGACGGCCTCGCGGTGCGCGCCGAGACGGAGGCGTTCCAGGAGCCGTCGAACAAGAACGGCCGCGTGTTCATGCGTGTCCGCGCCGGCGAGCGCGTCGTCAACGCCGAGGTCGCCTCGGGGACGGAGAACGTGTGCCTCGCCAGCCGGCAGGGCCGCGCGCTCATCTTCCCGGTGCCGCAGATCCCGGTCTTCAAGAGCGCCGCCAAGGGCGTCATCGCGATGCGCCTCAGTGGCAAGGACGACCGCGTGCTCGGGATGGCCTGCTCCGACGCCGCCCGCCGCGGCCTCGAAGTCGAGACGAGCCGCGGACGCACTGAGATCGTGCGGACGACCAAGTTCGAGGTCTCGAACCGCGGCAACAAGGGCGCGACGATCATCAGCCGCGGCACGCTCAAGGCGGCCACGCCGGACCCGGTCGAGCTGCACCTGCCGGGGCGGCAGGGATGAACTGGTCCTCTGAAACGGTCTCGGTCCTCATTGTGCTGCTTCCAGGCTTCCTGTCATCTGCCGTTCTGGATGCCCTGATTGTTCGTAAGGACCGGGACCTTGCTGGGCGTGTACTCGAAGCGCTCGTTTTCAGCTTCCTGACCTATGCGATCAGCTCGGCTCTCCTCCAACGAGATGCGCAAGGTGCGTCCTTTCAGGATACCGGCGTAGGCTTCGAGGGAGCAGACCTGTTGTTGATCCTCGGAGTGGCGTTCGTGCTTCCCGTCCTGCTGAGCGTGTCGATCAACAATGATCTCCACATGCGGGTCCTTCGAAAGATTCGGGTGACGAGCAAGACGTCGCGCGACGCGGTGTGGCTGGACGTGTTCACGGACCAAGAGGCGTATGTGATCGTCAACTTCAAGGACGGTCGCCGACTGTTCGGCTGGCCCATGTACTACGCTGACTCCGCGGAAGACGGACACCTCTACCTCCACGACCCTGCTTGGATCAATGAGGAAGGGCAGTATGTTGAACTCGCACGGGGAATTTTCATCGTCGACGCAAGCATCGTCGAAACAATCGAGTTCTTGGACCTCGACGCGAGCAACGCCATTCCAGCAAAGACCGATGCCTGACTCGAAGACAAAGCGCCCCGGAGCGACCGTACGCCGATCTTGGCCGAACAAGGAGGACCTGGGCGGATACAGCCGCCCTCCCGTCAACGAAGTGCAAAAGCCAACGCCGACGCCGTCTGCGCCAAAGCCCGCCAGCAAATAGAAGAAGCGCTCTCAAGGTGGCATTGATGGCCCAGTCTGGACGGCACATGCCCGGGTGCGCGTCGTGAGCACCGCACGCCTCGGGACCTTCGACGACCTCCTGGCGGAGCTGCCCCCCGAGGCGGCCCCGCACGTCGCCCCGACCGCGCGCACCCTCCGCGCTGTCATCGTCGCCAACCTCCCCGAGGCGGTGGAGGTGGTCCGCCTCGGGGACCGCGCCGCGTCGTACGGCGTGGGGCTGAAGAAGATGAGTGAGTCGCACGTCTACGTGTCTCCGCAGCGGACGCACGTCAACCTCGGGTTCTGGCACGGCGTGGACGTCCTGGACCCGGAGGGGTTATTGGGGGGGACCGGCAAGCGGCTCCGCCACATCAAGGTGCGGTCCGTCGAGGAGGCCGAGTGGCCTGAGATCCACGACCTCATCGGGGCGGCGCTGGCCGAGCGGCAGATGGCGCTGCGGCGGTAGCCCCGCCTTGGGGCGGGCAACCTTCCCCGAGGCGGTCCCGTAGCGCGCCCCTCGTCGCTCCGCCCCTCGCTCGTTGTTCGTCGTCTTGCTCGTCGGCTGGAAAGTCCACCGCTCGCGGAAGGCGCGGGCGGCAGAGCGCTCCAGACTAGAGCGGTGGCAGACGCTCGACCGGACAGGCGTCGTCGGTCCGCCAAGGCCGGTCGCGTTCCCACCACACCGGGTTCGCGTTCACCGAGGCGGTTGGCAGGTCTCTTCTCTCTGATGCGACCATGATCCGATCCTGCCTCTGTCGCTGCCCTAGGGCCACATCAACGCAAAGAGCACCCTGCCGCACCGCGAATCGTTCTCAGCTTTCCTCAGACCTCTCCAGCTCTGGCTGACGCCATCTCATGCCCCTGCTCCGCCGCGCGCCTCTGCTCACCGCCCTCATCTCCCTGGTCGCTCTGAGCGGTACGCGACCCGTTTCTCCATCCCCTCCAGGCCCGACCGGAGGTGTCGAGGAGGCGATCCCGATGATGATGAACGCCTATGGGGTGGATGGACTCTCGGTGGTCGTCGTGCGTGGGCAGGAGACCGTTCTGGCTCGTGGATTCGGGGTTCAAGCCGACGGAACCCCATTTACGGCAGACACCCCCGTGGGCGCGTACTCCGCGACAAAGGCGCTTTCCTCTTTCGTGTACGCCTCGCTCGTCGAGGACGGTCGGATCGATCTCGACGCCCGCCTCGGAGGGCTCCTCGATGACGCCCCGGATGCGTGGGCCGAGATCCCGTTCTGGCGCCTCCTCAACCACACATCGGGCATCCCGATGATTGTGAACCGGCCGGAGTTCGAGGCCCTCGCTGCAAACCCCACGTCGAGCAACGCGGATGTCTACGAGATCGTCCGCCAACTCCCCCTCGATTACGCGCCCGGGGAGGCGTCCCGCTACCGACAGAGCGGGTACGCCATCGCCGAGATGATCCTCGAAGACCGCCTCGGGGCAACGTGGCTGGAGCTCGTCGCTGAGCACCTGACGAGTCCTGCCGGTGCCGCTGCCACGGCCCACGCTCACGTGGCGTCTGGGGCGCGAACAACCCCTCTGCTGGCCTCTGCCGGGTGGTACGAGACGACTGCCGACGACATGGCCGCCATCTTCAAGGCCCTCAACGCAGGCGCTGTGGTTGACCCGGCGTTTCTCGAGGACGTGCTCTTCCAGGACCGCTACGACTTCGATGGGTACAGCCTCGGCAGCATCCTCGAGACCATCGACGGGGTGCGGACGGTGGGTCACCAGGGAGGTGGAGCCCGGGCCACCATCCGGTACGTTCCCAGCCGTGGAGTCGGCGTCGCGGTGTTCACCGACGACCGTGAGAACAACGATCTGGCCATCCACCTGGCCGAACTGTTTGTTCGAGAGGCTGCGCTGGGTCAGGAGCCAGAGCGTCCTGTGGCCGTCGCTCTCTTCAGCATGCGCTCTGCTCCGGCTGAGGACGTCGTCGCCTTCTACCAGGCAGAGTCCCGTCGGTCTGGCGCGCCCTTCGACTTCGCGAGGGGGGAGTGGGCGCTGAACCGGCTCGGGTACATGCTTCTCCAGGAGGGGCGGATGGACGACGCGGTCACCGTGTTCGAACTGAACGCTCGCGAGCATCCGCAGTCGGCGAACGTGCACGACAGCCTCGGCGAGGGGTACCTCGAACGGGGTGATTTGGACGCCGCTCTGAGGAGCTACCGTCGCGTGCTGGAACTGGCCCCGAGGAGTCGCAACGCCCCGCGCATGATCGAGCAGATCGAAGCGATGCGAGATGGCGAGCCGTAGCCCGCCCCGAGGCGGCTACCCCTTCGGCCGGTAGTCCGCCGGCCGCAGCCCCGCCTCGGTGCGGACGAACGTTTCCGCGCCCGGCACCACGTCCGTGTTGTGGGCTGCCGCGCAGAGCCAGCCGTCCGCGTCGCGGCGCATGACGAACGAGATCACCGTCCGCCGGTCGCCCGCCTCGGTGCCGCCGTGCGCGGCCTGGCCGGTGAGCGACAACAGCGCCTGTACGAGAACGACCGCCTCGGAGAGGACGTTCTCGCGCGTGCGGACGACCCGGAGCGTGGAGCCGGGGAAGATGACCTCCAGCCCGTAGGCGTGTGCCGTGCGGATCGCTGCGCGGT
>JBCCPW010000212.1:0-6585 GCA_039024735.1 Bacteroidota bacterium | reverse complement strand
GGTGGAGCACGCCGCTGCGCTGTACGACGGACCTGCGGGCTGATCACTCCCGCCTCGGGACCGAGGCGGAAGGGCCAATGTCGTACACTTCGGCATGACACAACTCCTCCAAGACGCCGTCGCGCGGCTCAAACGCCTACCCACCGAAGACCAGGAGCGCTACGCGCGCCAGATCCTCGACGCTCTCGACGGGGATGCTCACTGGGATCAGCTCTTCGCTCGAACATCGGACGCCCAGTGGGCGGCTCTCACCCGCGAAGCACGTCAGGACGCCGATGAGAATGGGACGCTCTCGCTCGACGAGTTGAAGGCCACCCTGTGACCTTTGCCTTTACGAAGGGCTACGTCAAGCGGCTAAAGCGTCTCCCGGCTGATGTTCGCACGCGGTCGCTGAAGTCACTGGAATTACTGGAAGCGGATCCACGATATCCGAGCCTCCATTTCAAGGAGGTGGCACCCAAAGAAGGCGCGTGGTCCATGCGTGTGAGCCAGAGCTATCGCATGGTGGGCTACAAGGAGGGCGAACGGATCACGTGGTTCTGGATTGGGACACACAGTGAGTACGACGCACTTCTCAAGCGCCTCGGCTGACCACACCCGCCTCGGTCCCGAGGCGGAGAGAATCACGCGTCAGCCGGTGCAGGGCGCGTCGCCTCCGGTTCCGGCACGAGGCTCCGGATCCAGTCGGCGGCCTTCTCCGCGATCATCATCGTCGCGGCGGCCGTGTTGCCCGTCGTGACAGAGGGCATCACGCTCGCGTCCACCACGCGCAGCTTGTCCACGCCGCGCACCCGCAACGCGAGGTCCACCACCGAGGCGGCATCCGGCCCCATGCGGCACGTCCCGACCGGGTGGTACAGCGTCTCTGCGGTCTGGCGGATGACACGCTCGATCTCGGCATCGGTCGTCGCGACGGCCATCTGGTCCAACTCGCGGCCTCGGTACGGATCGTACGCGGGCTGCGCGACGATCTCGCGCGCCATCCTCACGCCTGTCACGAGCGAGGCGATGTCGGCAGGCTCCGCGAAGTAGTTCGGGTCCAGCGCGGGCGCGTCGATGGCGTTGGGCGAGCGGAGCCACATCCGGCCTCGCGAGAGTGGCCGGTTGAGCGTCGGGCCGAGCGAGAAGCCGTGCGCGTCGGGCTGCTGGAAGCCGTGCTCGTAGAAGAGCGCGGGCGCGACGTGGAACTGGACATCCGGTCGCACCTCGCCCGATCGGGTGTGCG
Source organism: Bacteroidota bacterium (assembly GCA_039024735.1). Classification (GTDB taxonomy): domain Bacteria; phylum Bacteroidota; class Rhodothermia; order Rhodothermales; family Rubricoccaceae; genus Rubricoccus. Next base: position 5,360 of record JBCCPW010000212.1, on the reverse strand, counting down.
CGAAGAGCCCCGCCTCGGCGACGTTGGACGAGAGCATCCCGCGACGCGTGAGGAGGTAGCGCGAGACCTCGCCGGTGGTCTCCGCGCCGAGGAGCGAGATCGGCTCGCGCGAGGCCCACCGGACGCCCACGATGGGGTGGTCGTGGAGGTTGGCGCCCACCTCGGGGCGGTCCGCCTCCACGCTCAGACCGAGGCGGCGGAGGTCGTCCGCGGGCCCGATGCCCGAGAGCATGAGCAGCTGGGGACTGTTGATGGCGCCGCCGCACAGGATGACCTCGCGCGAGGCCAGCGCCCGCCGATGCACGCCGTTCTGGACGTACTCCACGCCCGTCGCCGCGCCGCTCTGGAAGGGCACCCGCGTCGCCAGAGCCCCCGTCTCGACGGTCAGGTTGGGCCGCTTCATCGCGGGACGCAGGAAGGCGGTGGCTGCGGAGACGCGGCGTCCGCTCCGCTGGTTGACCTGATACAGCCCGGCGCCCTCCTGTTCCGGTCCGTTGAAGTCCGGGTTGCGGTCGTGACCGGCCTGGACGGCAGCGTCCACGAAGGCCTCCGAGAGCGGATTGGGCGAGCGGAGGTCCTCCACGCGCCAGCGACCGCGCACGCCGTGGTAGGCATTGGCGCCTCGGGCATTGTCCTCCGAACGCTTGAAGGACGGCAGCACATCGGAGTAGCCCCAGCCGGTGCAGCCGTCGGCAGCCCACCCGTCGAAGTCGGCGCGGTGGCCCCGGATGTAGATCATCGCGTTGATGGCCGAGGATCCGCCGAGCACCTTGCCACGCGGCCAGAACCACTCGCGGTCGGCGGCGTGGCGCTGCGGGACGGTGTGGTAGGCCCAGTCCGCCTCGGTCTTGAACAGGCGCGAGAAGGTGGCCGGGATATGGATCTCGGCGCGGTCGTCGGGGCCGCCCGCCTCCAGCAGGAGGACGCGCACGTCGGGGTCTTCCGTCAGGCGGTAGGCGAGGAGGCATCCGGCGCTCCCGGCGCCGACGAGGACGTATTCGTACATGAGGGGGCGCCTCGGGACGGCGCGATGTCGCAACGCGGCAAGATCGGCACGATCCGACGCGGCGGTCTCACCGCACCACCACCACGCGCCGCGTCACCCCGCCCGCCTCGGTGCCGAGGCGGAGGAGATAGAGCCCCGGACTCGGCGGCGCCCAGGTCTGCTGTCCGGTGCCCACCACCGGACCGAGGCGGGTCACCTCCCGGCCTCGCGCATCGAACACCCGAATCGCTGCCGGAGTGGTCACGCCAGAAAAGCGAACCTGGACGCGGTCCGCAGTCGGAGACGAGAGCACAGAGAGCGTCGGCCGGGGGACAGCCGGAGCAGGCGAGGCCGAGATGGAGCCGGTGACAGTCAGCGTGATCGGCACCCGCCACTCGAAGGCGTTCAGCGTGCCCTCGTTCGTGGCGCGGAGGGTGTCGCGATAGGTCCCTGCGGCCAGCCCGGTCGCATCGAGGGACACGGTGACCGGGCGGCTGGTGTCCGGGGCGAGCGCGAACGAGACCGGCGAGAGAGAGGCCCACGGCGCCTCCGCCTCGGTGCGGACGCCGAGCGGCGCGAAGCCCGGGTTGCGGATCTCCAACACTCGGCTCGCGGTTTCGCCGGGGGCGAGCGTGACATCGAGGGGCGGGATGCCCGTCGCCCGGGCTTGCACCACGTAGGCGCCTCGCTCGTCGGTATCGACGGCGACGTCTGTCGTCAGCGAGCCGGTTCGGACAGGCACGAGCCCGAGGATCGCCGCGCGGCTGTCCACGAGCCCGTCGGCGATGGGGCTCAAGCGGTACCGCTGGCCGAAGGGCATGTAGAACGGCTGGAAGGCCGCGTGGATCTTGATCGTGATGGGCTTGTCGCCGATGCTCTCGATCAGCACGAACTGCCCCGCGATCTCGGCCCCCACCGGAAGCTCACCGAGGCGGAGCGTGTCCGGCGAAAGGCGCAACTCGGGCTGGGCCGCCGCACGCGTCGCGGCGAGCCCAAGCAGCAACAGAACGAGGAGGCGAAGCATCGCGAGGCCAGAAGACGCCCATCGTACTTTCGCGGACTCCATCCGTTCTCTCCCGCCGATGCGTCGCCGTCTCTCGCTCCCGTTTCTCTTCGTGCTCGTCCCGCTGGCGGGATGCGTCACCGCCCAGCAGCCCGCGACCGAGGCCGTCACCGAGGCGGTCCCGTCCGTCGAACTGCCGTCCACCCCGCCCGCCTCGGTGGACGCACCGGAGGAGTTGACGCTCCAGAAGCTCTTCGCCAGCCGCGAGTTCTCCGGCGAGGGCTTCCGGGGCGGACGCTGGACCGAGAGCGGCCCGGAACTGCTCTACGTCCAGGCCGACCGTACCACAGGCGCCACCAGTCTCGTCCGGCTGGATCTCACCACGGACGAGGAAACGACGGTCATCGACGGGTCCGACCTCGACAAGGTGGACGGCGAAGGGCTGATCGGCATCGAGGACTACGTCTACTCCGCCGATGGCACCAAGGTGCTTCTCTACACGGACTCGGAGCGTGTCTGGCGCCTCAACACGAAAGGTATCTACTACGTCTACGACGTGGCCTCGGGCGAGATCATGCCCGTTTCGGACCGCGCCGCCGGGCTCCAGATGTTCGCGAAGTTCGACGCCGACGCGAGCCACGTCGCCTTCGTGCGCGACCGCAACCTCTTCGTGACCGACCTCTCGACCGGCGAGGAAACCGCCCTCACCACGGACGGAGGACCCGGCGCCATCATCAACGGCACCTTCGACTGGGTGTACGAGGAAGAGTTTGGCCTCCGTGATGGCTTCCGCTGGCACCCCGAGGGCTCTCTCATCGCCTTCTACCAACTCGACGAGTCCGCCACGCGGGACTTCACGATGCAGGACTACCGGACGCTCTACCCCGAGCAGATGAGCTTCCGCTACCCGAAGGCGGGCGAGACCAACTCGGAGATCCGCGTCGGCGTGGTAGACGCGAGGACCGGCGAGACGCTCTTCTTCGACACCGACACGTGGCGCGAGGGCGGCGACGAGACGGAGTACATCGCCGCGATGGGTTGGACTCCCGCTCTGGCCGATGGCGAGCGCGACGTGTGGATGCTCCGCCTCAACCGTGACCAGAACCATGTCGATCTCCTCTACGCCGACCCCGCCTCGGGCGCCGTGCGGACCATCCTGAGCGAGACCACCGACGCGTACATGGAGGTCGAGAACGGCTTCTCGGACACCGAGACGGGCACCATCACCTACCTCGCCGACGGCGAGCACTTCGCGTGGCGCTCCTCGCGCGATGGCTTCGCGCACATCTACCTCTACCGCACCGATGGCACCTTCGTCCGCCAACTCACCGAGGGGGAGTGGGACGTGACCGACTTCCACGGCATCGACGAGGAAGAGGGCGCTCTCTACGTCACGACGACTGCCGAGAGCTCCATGGAGCGGCACCTCTACCGCATCCCGCTGACAGGCGGCGCTCCCCAGAAGATCACCGAGGCGGCCGGGTGGCACTCCGTCGATCTCTCCCGCGACTTCGACTACTTCATCGACCGGTACTCGAACGCCACCACGCCCAGCACCACGGCGCTCTACCGCACCTCCGGCGACCTCGTGTCGGTCCTCGTGGACAACCAGGCGCTCATCGACCGCCTCGGTGCCTATGATCTCCCTCCGGCGGAGTTCATGACGGTGCCCGGTGCGGACGGCACAGATCTCAACGCCTACCTCGTCAAGCCGCGCGACTTTGACCCGAACCGCGAGTACGGGCTGCTCATCCACACCTACGGCGGTCCGGGCTCGCAGGAGGTCCGCAACTCGTGGGCGGGAACGGAGCGGCTGTGGCACCATTACCTCGCCAACCGCTACGGCGTCCTCGTGGCGGGCGTGGACAACCGGGGCACGGGCGGGCGCGGCTACGCCTTCAAGACGGCCACGCAGAACCGCCTCGGCATTCTGGAGGCCGAGGACCAGATCGCTGCCGCCGAGCATCTGTCCGCGATGCCGTTCGTGGACGCCGACCGGACCGGCATCTGGGGCTGGAGCTACGGCGGCTACCTCGCGCTCCTCGCGATGACCTACGCCGACGGTCCCGAGACCTTCGAGATGGGCATCTCCATCGCGCCGGTCACCTCGTGGCGGCAGTACGACACCATCTACACCGAGCGCTACCTCTCGACGCCGCAGAAGAACCCCGAGGGCTACGACCTCGGCAGTCCTGTCACCTACGCCGACCGGCTCCAGGACCACCAGGATCTCCTCATCGTCCACGGCGATGCCGACGACAACGTCCACCCGCAGAACACCTACGCCATGGCGGACGCGCTCCAGCGCGAGGGCAAGCAGTTCGAGATGATGATCTATCCCGGCCGCTCGCACGGCATCTACGAGGGCCGAGGCACGCGCCTGCACCTCTACACGATGATGACGGAGTTCATCCGGGACACGCTCGGGACGACGGACGAGATGGCCTCGCGCTGATCCGGCCCAACGTCGCTCCCCACGCCCGCCTCGGTGCTCCCACAGAGCCACCGAGGCGGGACCCTGCGCGAGCGGGTTACGTTTCGAGACCTCGCGTGTCTAGCCTCTCGGCGCGTCCGTTTGTCACGGTGTGACACGCGGGTGGCACCCAGTCCGGGTACTCTGCGCCGTTCCTCGTTTCCTGTGCCTGAGGGGCCATCCGATAGGCCGTCCTCACACTCCCCAGCCGCTCCTCCGGGAGCCTGCCCTCATGGCAAACAACCCCGCCGCCGACAGTGCGGCCAAGCAGAAAGCCCTCGAGCTTGCGCTCAAGCAGATCGACAAGCAGTTCGGAAAGGGCACCGTGATGAAGATGGGCGATGCTCCGCCCGTCGAGATGGACGCCGTGTCCACGGGCTCGCTCACCCTGGATCACGCCCTCGGCATCGGTGGCGTGCCGCGTGGCCGCATCGTGGAGATCTACGGTCCGGAGTCCTCCGGCAAAACGACCCTCGCGACGCAGATCGTCGCCGAGGCGCAGAAGCTGGGCGGCCAGTGCGCCTTCATCGACGCCGAGCACGCCTTCGACCCGACCTACGCCGAGAAGCTCGGCGTCAACACGGACGAACTCCTGATGTCCCAGCCGGACACCGGCGAGCAGGCGCTGGAGGTCTGCGACATGCTCGTCCGCTCCGGCGCGCTGGACGTGGTGGTGATCGACTCGGTGGCGGCGCTCGTGCCCAAGGCCGAGATCGAGGGAGAGATGGGCGCCAGCCACGTCGGCATTCAGGCGCGGCTGATGAGCCAGGCGCTCCGCAAGCTGACCGGCACCATCAAGCGGACCAACACCATCCTCATCTTCATCAACCAGATCCGGATGAAGATCGGCGTCATGTTCGGCTCGCCCGAGACGACCGCCGGTGGCCGCGCGCTCAAGT
>JBCCPW010000211.1:0-6595 GCA_039024735.1 Bacteroidota bacterium | reverse complement strand
TCCATCGGGACCACCTTGGCCACCACGCCCTTGTTGCCGTGGCGACCGGCCATCTTGTCGCCGACCTGCAGCTTGCGCTTCTTCGCGATGTAGACCTTCGCGAGCTGGACGATGCCCGGGGGCAGTTCGTCGCCCATCTGGATGCGGTACTGCTCCTGCTTCGCGGCACCCTCCACCGCCTGGTGGCGGCGCTGGTAGTTGGCGAGCAGCTTCCAGACCTGCGCGTTGAGGTCGTCGTCCAGCGTGAACGGCTGGCGGATCTTGAGATCCGCCGGCTCGACGCCGTTGAAGGCCGTCTTCGTGATCTTGGCACTGTCCGAGACGATGACCGTCCCGTCGCGGAGTTCGATCGCCCCGCCGACCTTCCGGCCGTTGATGAGCGAGAAGAACCGCTCATAGAAGGAGTTCTGCAGCGCTTCGATCTCCCGACCGAGGGCCTTCTCGATCTCCTCCAGACGCTTCTCCTCGGCCTTCTTGGTCACCGGGTCCGTCTTGCGACGGCTGAACAGCATCGTATCGATCACGATGCCCTTCATGCCCGGCTTGGCCTTGAGGGAGGCGTCCTTCACGTCGCCTGCCTTGTCGCCGAAGATGGCGCGGAGCAGCTTCTCCTCCGGGGTGGGGTCGGTCTCGCCCTTCGGCGTGATCTTGCCCACGATGATGTCACCCGGGTTCACCTCGGCGCCGATGCGGACGATGCCGCGCTCGTCGAGGTCCTTGGTGGCCTCCTCGGAGACGTTCGGGATCTCGCGCGTGAGTTCCTCCTCGCCGCGCTTGGTGTCGCGGACCTGGTGGTCAAACTCCTCGATGTGCACCGAGGTGAAGACGTCGTCTCGCACAAGACGCTCGCTCAGCACGATGGCGTCCTCGAAGTTGTAGCCCTTCCAGGGCATGAACGCCACGAGGACGTTCTTGCCGAGCGCGAGTTCGCCGTTCTCGGTGCTGGCACCGTCGGCCAGAACGTCGCCCTTGCTCACGCGCTGGCCCGCCTTGACGAGCGGCTTCTGCGTGATTGACGTGTCCTGGTTGGTCCGGCGGAACTTGACGAGCGGGTAGTCGCGGACGGGCTCCTCGAAGGCAGCGTCGGCGTCCTCGGGGGTCTCGTCGTACCGAACAGTGATCTTGCGCGCGTCCACGTACTCCACCGTCCCGTCGCCCTCGGCGACGATGATGGCGCGAGAGTCGCGCGCCGCGCGGCCCTCCAGACCGGTGCCCACGTAGGGCGCACTCGGCCGGAGCAGCGGCACCGCCTGGCGCTGCATGTTGGAACCCATCAGCGCGCGGTTGGCGTCGTCGTGCTCCAGGAACGGGATCAGGCTCGCGGCGGGCGAGATGATCTGGTTCGGCGCCACGTCCATGTACTGGATCTCCTCCGGCTTCACGAGCGGCACGTCGCCGCCGATCCGGGCGCGAACGAGATCGTTCTGGAAGGTGCCGTCTGTGTTGAGAGGCGCGTTGGCCTGCGCGATGACGAACCGGTCCTCCGCCTCGGCGCCGAGGTACTCGATCTTCTTCGTCACCTTGCCCTTCTTGACCACGCGGTACGGGGTCTCGATGAACCCGAAGTCGTTCACGACGCCGTGCACGCAGAGCGACGAGATCAAGCCGATGTTCGGCCCCTCCGGCGTCTCGATCGGGCAGAGGCGTCCGTAGTGCGTGTAGTGCACGTCGCGGACCTCGAATCCGGCGCGCTCTCGGGTCAGACCGCCTGGCCCGAGCGCAGACATCCGACGCTTGTGCGTCAGCTCCGCAAGCGGGTTGGTCTGGTCCATGAACTGCGAGAGCTGGTTCGTCCCGAAGAAGGTGTTGATCACCGACGAGACGGTCCGGGCGTTGACCAGATCCTGGGGCGTGAAGCGGTCCGCGTCGCGGAGGTTCATCCGCTCCTTGATGGTGCGGGCCATCCGCGCGAGGCCGAGCGAGAACTGGCTCTCCAACTGCTCACCGACAGTCCGCACGCGGCGGTTGCCGAGGTGGTCGATGTCGTCCACCTGGGAGCGGCCGTTCTGGAGCAGGATGATCTCGTTGACGATCGCGACGATGTCCTCCTTGGAGAGGGTGACCGAGTCGTTGCCCGTGTCCAGGTTGAGCCGCGAGTTCATCCGGTAGCGGCCCACCGACCCGAGGTCGTAGCGCTTGTCGGAGAAGAAGAGGCGGTCCAGCAGCGCACGTGCGGTGTCCACGTCAGGCGCCTCGGCGCTGCGGAGCGTCATGTATAGGTGCTCCAGCGCCTCGTCCTCGGAGTGCGTCGGGTCCTTCTTGAGCGTGTTGAGGAGCGTGCCACGGTCGATCTGGTTCTCGTCGTCCTCGTCCGTTTCCTTGCGCACGATGACACTCTCGACACCTGCCTCCTTGAGCGTGCCGTAGTCGTCCTCGGAGATCTCGTGCTCGGCCGGGAAGACCACCTCGCGCTCGGTCGTCTCGGAGATGACCTCGCCGGTGTCTTCGTCAATCACCTCGTGGTGGATGTTGACCGTCACCGTGGCGGCGAGCACGCGGCCGATGAGCTTCTTGAAGTTCTTCTTGTTGGAGATCTTGATCTCGTCAGCGAGATCAAAGAGCGCCACGATCTCGGCATCCGAGGAATACCCGAGGGCACGGAGCAGCGCCGTGACGGGCATCTTCTTCTTCCGGTCAATGTACGCCCACATCACGTTGGCGACATCGGTGGAAAACTCGATCCACGAGCCCCGGAAGGGGATCACGCGAGCCGAGTAGAGGTCCGTCCCGTTGGGGTGGACGCTCTGGCTGAAGAAGACACCAGGCGACCGGTGCAACTGGCTGACGATGACCCGCTCGGCCCCGTTCACGATGAACGTGCCCTTCTCGGTCATGACCGGAAGGTTGCCGAGGTAGACGTCCTGCTGGACGGCCTCTTCTGGCTCGTCCTCGTCCTCGTCTTCCTTCGCGGAGAGACGAAGCTTGGCCTTCAACGGGAGCGCAAAGGTGAGCCCCTGCGCGAGGCACTCTTCGATGGAGTGCTTCGGCGCGTCGAGCTCGAAATGGAGGTACTCCAGGGTGTACCGCTCTCGGGTGTCCGAGATCGGGAAGTGCTCCTGGAACACCTTCTCGAGCCCCTGTTTGGGGTCTCGCTCTTCAGGTGCCAGTTCGGCTTGGAGGAACTCGTGGTAGCTCCGAAGCTGAACGTCGAGGAAGTCCGGGTAATCGAGGGCCGGGGTGATTTTGCCAAACGACTGGCGTGTGGCTTCTCCTCCGGTGCGAGTGGTGGCGCGCGTCCGCGCCGTGCCGTTGGTGCTGCTCAAGGGAACCCTTGGGTGTTGACCGCTGATGCAGGTGAGAACCAGCCAACGCATGAGGGCGCAGGGGCTGGGAGGCGCAGCGGACCGAGGCGGGCTCGGTCATGCGCGGCATCCGTCCCGCCGAGGCGGGCGCGACGTAAAGGTACGCGAGGCCATGCGGGCGGTTCCGCATGTCCAACGACGCACCGTCGCAGATGCGAGGGGCGACCGCCTCGGGGACACACGGACTAGGTCCGATGGTCTCGCGAGAGAAGCCGCGAACGCCCGCCTCCTGAAAATCGCGCGACAGGGCCGTCGCGATTCCCGAGAGGCGGGCGGAAGGAGCCGGGCCCAGAACCGATGGATCGGGCGCGACTCGGGGAACTACTTGAGCTCGACGGTGGCGCCGACGCCTTCGAGGCGGCCCTTGAGCTCGTCGGCCTCCTCCTTCGAGGCGGCCTCCTTGATCGTGGACGGGGCGCTGTCCACCATCTCCTTGGCCTCCTTGAGACCGAGGCCGGTGATGGCGCGGACCTCCTTGATCACGTTGATCTTCTTGTCGCCGATGGAGGCGAGGATGACGTCGAACTCGGTCTGCTCGGCGGCAGCGGCGGCGCCGTCGCCTCCTGCCGGACCGGCCACGACCGCAGCAGCGGCAGCGGGCTCGATCCCGTACTCCTCCTTGAGGACGTTCAGGAGGTCGTTGGCCTCCTTGATGGTGAGGTTGACGAGAGACTCGGCGAGGGTGTTGATGTCGGCCATGGTCGTGGGGATTCCCGCGGCGGTCTCGGCTCAGGGGGAGCTGCGCCGCTGATTAAGGGGTGGTGTTTGAGAGAATCGGAGAGCCGGTGAGACGTGAGGCAGGACCAGCGGTGGCTCTCCAGGCACCCGCCTCGGTGGAAACACTAGGCTTCCTCCTTCTCGGAAATCTGCTGGATGACGCTGGCCAAGCCTGCGCCCTGCGCGTTGAGCGCGCTGGCGATGTTCGTGACCGGCGCGAGCAGGAGGGCGAGGACATCGGCGATGAGTTCGTCCTTGCTCTTGAGCGAGGCGAGTGCGTCCAGTTGGCCCTCGGGGTAGATCGCGCCCTCCACGTAGGCTCCCTTGAAGCGGGGGATCTCGCCGTCGGTGTCATCGAGGAACTTCTTGATGACCTTCGCGGGGGACGCGGGGTCGTTCGTGAAGGCGACGGCGGTGGGGCCGTTGAGTTGGTCGAGGAGGTCATCGAAGCCTCCCTTGTCCTCCATCGCGCGCCGGAGCAGCGTGTTCTTGAGGACGCGGAACTTGACATCCGCCTCGCGGAAGGCGCGGCGGAGCTGGTTGGCCTGGTCGACGGTCAACCCCTTGTAATCGGTGAGGTAGACCGTAGAAGCGTCGGAGAGGGCGGCCTGGATGTCGGCGAGGGCCTCCTGCTTCTGTTCGCGTGTGAGCGGCATGGGGGTACAGGTCGGAAGGGCGGGAGGCTATCGGGCGACGTCGGCCGCGACGGAGCGGTCAACGGGAACGGCCGGGCCCATCGTGGTCGAGAGCGTCACGCTCTTGACGTAGGTGCCCTTGGCCGCAGCGGGACGAAGGCGAACGATCTCCTTGAGGAAGGCCGTCGCGTTGTCTCGGATCTGCTCGGTCGAGAACGAGGACTTCCCGATGGAGGTGTGCACGATGCCGGTCTTATCGACTCGGAAGTCGATCTGGCCAGCCTTGACAGCCTGGACGGCCGAGGCGACGTCCGTGGTGACGGTGCCGGACTTGGGGTTCGGCATGAGCCCGCGAGGGCCGAGCACGCGACCGAGGCGGCCGATCTTCGGCATCACGTCGGGCGTGGCGATCATCACGTCGAAGTCTACGAAACCCTCGTTCTGGATCTTGTCGACGTAGTCGTCGAGGCCGACCATGTCGGCGCCCGCGTCGCGAGCGTCGGCCTGCTGGCCTTCGTTGGTCAGGACGAGGACGCGGACCTCCTTGCCCGTCCCGTGCGGGAGGGACACAGAGCCACGCACCATCTGGTCGGCGTGGCGGGGATCCACACCGAGGCGGATGTCGATGTCAACGGACTCGTCGAACTTGGCCCGACCGGTCTTCTTGACGAGGTCTGCGGCGGAATCGAGCGAGAGCCCGCCGTCTGCGTCCTCCATCGCGGCGGCGATGAGTTTCGCGGCTTGGCGGTAGCGCTTGCCTTTCTTGGCCATGTGCTTGTGGGTTGTGCGGTTCAAGCGCCAGCGCTTTTGGACTGGCTCCCGCTAGTGGGGGACGGAGTCGTGGCAGAGAGGGTCAAGACCGAGCAGTCGCGCCCTGCTCGGACCGAATTAGGCCGCGGCAGGGTCGCCGGAAACGGTGATGCCCATCGAGCGGGCGGTCCCGGCGATCATGCGGGCGGCGTTGTCCAGGTCGGTCGCGTTGAGGTCCTCAAGCTTCTGCTGGGCGATGTCGCGGCACTGGTCCCACGTCACCTTGGCCACCTTCTCGCGGAGCGGGTCGCCCGCGCCCTTCTGGATGCCTGCCGCCTTCTTGAGGAGCACCGCGGCGGGCGGACTCTTCGTGATGAAGGAGAAGCTCTTGTCTGTGTAGACCGTGATCACGACAGGGATCACGAGCCCCATCTTGTCCTGCGTCTTGGCGTTGAACGCCTTGCAGAACTCCATGATGTTGACGCCCTTCTGGCCGAGCGCCGGGCCGATCGGCGGAGCAGGTGAGGCCTGCCCGGCCTTGATCTGCAGCTTGATGTAGCCGTCGATTTTCTTCGCCATCGAGTATCGGTGCGGTGCAAACGCCGGGGGTACCGGCTCCCGCGCTGGTGATGTCCGCGCGTTTGCGACGGAACACTGAAGGTACCGAGGCGGGCTGTGGGAATCGGCCAGTGGGAGACGTTTCGCTGGGTGTTCACCCCAGCCTCTTGCGGGCTTCGAGTGTGTCTCCAAGAGACACGCCGGACGATGCGCGTTCCGTATGCCCCTTCCTCCCAAGCACACGATCGTCCGGGCACAGGCCCGTGCGAAACAAATCAGAACCCGTCGCGAATCTATTTGCCTTGAGTTCACTAGATTGAGCGAGCGCGACGTTCATTCGGTCCCGAAGGTCACCCCGCCTCGGTCCCGATGCCCCGCCAGCGCGGCTGCTTGTGTCTCTCCCTGACTTGCACGCCACCGATGCACGCCCTGCTCTATCGCTCCATGGCGACTCGCTCGCTTGACGACGCCGATCTGGACCATCTGATTCGTCGGGCGGCCCGTAACAACACCCGCCTCGGTGTCACAGGGCTTCTCGTCCACGCCCGGATGCATCGCAAAGGGGAGGGCCTGTTCGCGCAATGGCTGGAAGGGGACCGCCGGGTGGTCCACGACCTGTACGAGACCATCAAG
>JBCCPW010000210.1:0-6607 GCA_039024735.1 Bacteroidota bacterium | reverse complement strand
GTTGGGGAGCCGAACGCCCTCGGCGATTTGGATCGAGTCGTCGGCGTGGGTCGGGCGGAGCAGCCAGTAGCGGTACTTGGCGTCGAAGCAGGCGACGTTGGCGTCGTACATCGCGATGGCGAGCAGCGCGAGCGTCCGGGCCGCGTCGTACTCGCCCGCCCAGCGAGACTCCACGAGGGCGTTCGTGGCAGCTTCGTGGAAGGTCACGTTGAGGGGTTCATTCGCGAAGCGGCGCGCAAGGTCCGCCTGCGCTGGGGTCCGCGCGTCTACGACCTGCCGCACTTCCTCCAGGGCCTCGTCGAAGGCTCGGTCGCCCAGCGTCGGCGGCTGGGGCGGGCGGAACTGATCCGGCGAGGTCATCGCCCACGGGCGCCAGACCGCTCGGGCAGGACCATCGGGCTCCTGACCGGGGGCGTTGACCCACATCGCGGGGCCGGTCGGGACGGTGCCCCCCCACACGATGTCCGTGCCGTCCTCCTCGGCCCATGCGAGGAGGCGCGCGGCGGCGGTCTCGCCTGCCGCGAGGGCCGCAGCGGCCCGCTCCTCGCCCAGTTCTCTCTCTGCGCGGGCCGCGTCCTGAGCGAGCACCGACTCGATGAGTCGCTCCGCCTCGGTGTCACCGAGGCGGGTCGCGAACTGATCGACGAGGACCGCTGCGCTGGCCGACGCGATGGCGGCGCGGATGACGGGCTCCGGCGTGGCCTGCCTGCCGCCCACGGTGTCCGCCTCGGCGAGCGCACGGGCAGAGAGCGCCGCATCGTAGGCGACGGTGGCGGCGAGCGCGAGGCCGCGGTCGAGCGTTCGCCGGACGGCGCGCTGCTCGGGCGTCCCAGGCGCGTAGTCCGCGAGGCGGGCATTGTCGCGGGCGCGCATCCAGAGATCGCGCGTGAGCACGTTCCAGCGGACCGCCGCCGCGCTATCGGTCTGCGCGAGGAACCCGTCCGGGACGGCGCCTCGGCGGGTAGCCTGCCCCACCTCGTCCTCGCCGTACGCGAGGCGGAAGCCCTGGCTCTGCCCGTTCGCGTCGTAGTCAAAGGTGAACCCGGAGTTCTCGTAGATGGCCCAGACTTCGCCGCGCCTCGTGAGCGTCTGCAGGTACCGGCCCGAGTCCGACGGGACGAGCAGCGTCTCGCGCATGGACCCGTACAGCGGCGGGTCCCACTCGCCGACGAGCGTACCATCGGGCCTCCGCGCGATGGTGAACGTCGTCGCGCCCCGGTCGGCCCAGCCGTAGCCCTCCGCCCACTCGTACGCGTAGACGCCCTCGACGAGTGCCGCGTCCGCTTCAGAGACTGCGAGCGGGTACGTGGGCTCCACCTCGATGGGGATGCGGACGCCGAGCGGGCCCCAGCGCATCACGAGCGTCGCGCCCGTCGCCCGGACTTCGGCGAATTCCCACGTCAGCGCCTCGGTGTGAGGCATTGTCTCCGGCGTCACATCGGCGCGAAGCTGACCCTCGACGCCCGTCGAGTCGGGTGGGTCCAGGTGGAAGCGGTCTGCGGTGGGATCCATCACGAGCGTCCACGGGCCGTTCTCGCGGAGGACGAGCCAGAGCGAGTACGTCCCGGGCGCGAGGGGCTCCCCGAGGACGTTCACCGGGCGGTCCACGGTGAACGTCGAGGCGTCGCCCGCGCCGGGCGTCCACGTCATGCCCCAGCGCTCCATCGTGCCGTAGGGGTTCGGGCGGTTTCGGAGGCGCGGACGGGCGTACTCGACCTCCATCCGGGTGCCGTCCACGACCTGCCAGGCGCCCGCCATCTCGCTTGCGGCGATCTGCGCGCTCGCCGGGCTGGTAGCGCCGGCTGCTAGCAGACCGAGGAGGAAAAAACAGGGGCCGAGCCATCGCGCGAGGACGCGCGGTGTGAGGGGACCGAAATCAGACATGATGGGTTTGGGATTGAGCCGAGAGTGGTGTCAGGCCGCGAAGTTGCGCGCCGCCTGTTCCCAGTTGACGACGCTCCACCAGCGGTCCACGTAGTCGCCGCGGCGGTTCTGGTAGCGGAGGTAGTAGGCGTGCTCCCACACGTCCACGCCGAGGACGGGCACGAAGCCGAAGGCATGCGGCGGGTCCTGCTCGGTGGTCTGGATGACCTGGAGCGTGCCCGCGCCGTCGCGAACGAGCCAGGCCCAGCCGCTCCCGAACACGCCGGTCGCGGCCTGCTTCATTTGCTGCTTGAGCGCGTCGAGCGAGCCGAAGTCCCGGTCGATAGCGTCCGCGAGCGCGCCCGTCGGAGTGCCGCCTCCGTCGGGGCGCATCATCGGCCAGAAAAGGGCGTGGTTGAGGTAGCCACCGCCGTTGTTCAGGACGGCTAGCCGGATGGCCTCGGGCAGCGCGGAGACATCGCGCAGGAGGTCCACGAGAGGCCGCGTTTGAAGCCCGGGGTAGTCTTCGAGCGCGCGGTTGAGGTTGTTGGTGTAGCCCTGGTGGTGCCGCCCGTGGTGGATCTGCATCGTCTCGGTGTCGATGGCTGCGGTGAGCGCATCGTGGGCGTAGGGCAGATCGGGGAGGGCGTACGGATACACCACCGAGGCGGACGGGGCGGCGGTCGCGAGGTCGAACGACACGCCGGGTCCGGCGGGCACGATGCCGCGGTCGGCTCCGGGGCGGCGGACGGTCATCGTGGCGCTCTGGCCGGACGCGCAGCCGGGCGCGACCGCGAGGGCGGCGGTTCCAGCCGTGCCTGCGAAGAGGAACCGGAGGACGCTCCGGCGACGGAAGAGGGTAGGGGTGCTCATGAAGAGGGGAGGGGTTAGTCAGCGGCGGGGAGACGGTTGGCGGCGGCGCGGGCGCCTGCGATGTTGCGGGCGATCGGCCCGAGTTCGAGTTCGGCGAGCGGCCCGGCGGCGTAGAGACCGGGGGCCCACGCGAGGGAGCGCCCGAGGCGGGGGAAGCGGCATGGCGCGAGGGGCAGTCCCTCCGCCTCGGTGGCCGCGTCGAGCCACTCGCCGCCGGGGCGGGCGGCCTCGAAGCCGGTCGCGAGGACGATCCGGTCCACGGTCACGGCGAACGGGTCGTCCTCCTGCGGACGGAGCGCAAGCCGGATGGCACCGCTCGGTCCGACCTGGCGCGGCGCGGCCTCCGCGGTTACGTGGCAGAGCCCGTGCCACCGAACGGCCTCCTGGAGGCTGCGGAGCACGTCGGGCGGAATGGAGCCTCGGTGCCGGGCCTCGGTGATGGCCTGCCGCCGCGCGACGAGGCACGGCTCCTCGAGGAACTCTTCCATCCGCAACGGTCCAAGCCAGCCGGGGTCGGCGTCGAGTTGATGAATGCGCGGGGCGTGCCGCGAGGCCAGGACGGTCGGTCCGCGCCGGGCGAAGGCGGTCGCGGCCTGCGCCGCCGAGATCCCGCCGCCCACGACGGCCACGCGCTCGCCTTCGAGCACATCGGCCCGGCGAAACGCAGGGTCGAAGAGGTGGTCCACTCGCCCGCCCTGCGTCCGGAGCCTGCGCGCCCACGCGGGCCAGCATAGCCGCTCCGTGTTGCCGACAGCGATGAGGACACGCCGGGCGTGAAGCGCGCCTCGGTCGGTGTCCACGCGCCAGCTCTTGGCGGTGCGTCGGAGCCCCGTCGCACGGCCTCGCAGGCGAAGTGCGCCGAGGTCGTTCTCCGCGATGACGTGCCGCGCGTGCGCTTGGAACAGCCGGTACGACGGCCGGTTGTACGGTTCCGCGAACCGCGCGACGGTCGCGTCCTCGCGCTCGCGCTCGAACAGCTTGAGCCCGTATGGGTCCAGCGCGACGTGGTGGACGAGGGACGACCGCATAAAGGCCATCCCGGTGTTGGCCGTGTGGTGGGTCCAGAGGGCGAGCGGCTCGGCGTGCGGGTCCAGCACGCGGACCCCATCGCGCGACCACCCGAGGCGGGCGGTGAGCGCGAGGGAAAGGTGCGTGCCGTGGATGCCGCCGCCTATGACAAGCCAATCCAGCTTAGGCATGGGGGACGGGGAGGAGGGAGCGGAAGGCGTCCTCGAGTGCGTCGTTGTCCAGGGTTCCGGCAGCGCCGAGCACGGCGACCCGGCCCGTGCCGGGCGGCCAGTCGGCGGGCCACTCGTCCGCGAAGCGGTTGGCGAGCATCCGCCCGACGAGGTGGAAGCGGAGCGGGCGGTTGCTGTCGGCGACGGCCACGAGGCCCTTCGCGCGCACCACCTCGGTGGGGAGATCCGCGAGCGTGCGGCGCAGCGACGCCACCGAGGCGAAGGGCTCGTCGGTCTCGAACGTCCACGTGTCGAAGGCGTCGAGGTGGCGGGCCTCCGGCCGGTCCCGGGCAGCGGGGTCGAGCAACCCGACCAGCACGTCGTCGTCGAGGTCGAGGAGGAGCGAGGGGTCGAGGTCTTCGGCGTCGAGGAGGCGGGCCTTGGGCGCGAGGCTGCGGATCCAGTCCTCGGCGGCCCATCGCGCGGCTTCGCCGTGGACCTCCACCTTGGAGAGCACGACGATGCTCGCGCTGCCGACCTGCGCCTCTGCCAGAACCTCGGCCTGGGTGGACGGCCACGCGCCGACCTGCCCCACGTCCACCACAGCCACCACGGCCGCCAGCCGGACGAGCGGTTGCATCCCGCCCGCCATCATGGGCAGCACGATTCCGAGCGGATCGGACACGCCCGAGGCTTCGACGATCAGGTGCTCGGGGCGCGGATCACGCCCGGTCAGCGCGAGGACGGCGCTCGCGAAGCCCGCCGAGAGCGAGCAGCACACGCACCCGCCCTCCAGCGCGAGCACGGTCGAGCCCTTGGTGTCGAGCTCGCTCGCGTCGAGGTTGACCTGACCGAAGTCGTTGACGATCAGGCCCATCCGACGGCCCTGGGCAGCGGCGCTCGTGGTGATGGCGTTGACGAGCGTGGTTTTGCCCGCGCCCAGGAAGCCGGTGACGACGGTGACAGGAATCGGAGTCATGGGTCTGTGCAGGGGCTAGAAATCGTAGGTGCGGCGCGGCTCGCGGGCCCAGTCGCGAAGGAGATCGGCAGCGCGGACGGTGGAGTCGGCGCGGAGGTAAGCGGGGCGCCGCAGGCGGTACGCCCCGAGGAGGTCGGCGGCGGCACCGAGGCGGAGCGAGTCCGCCTCGGTGAGAACGTGGCCCTGCGGGACCGCCCAGGTGAAGTGGCCCGTCTCGCGGGCGTAGACCGGCGCGCTGATGAAGTCGCGCGAGACGAACTGGCCGGTCGAGTCGGCCTCGCGCCCGGCCTCCACGAAGAAGGTGATCGCCGCCTCGGGATAGCCGAACAGGTAGCCGTAGCCACGCCAGCGGTCGTAGGCCTGCGCGTGCTCCACGACGGAGACAACGAGGGACGGGTCCGCGCCGGGCGTGATGCCGAGGGCAGACCAGAACCGGGCGTCCCGTGCGAGGATGCCGTCCAGCCGCTGCCGGTCCACGGCGACGACCTGAAGCGTCTTCTGTCCCTCGAACGGACGTCGGAACGGCACGACGACGGCCTGGACCGACCCGCAGCGGAGCGCGTCCGCGACGCGGTACAGCCGTGCCAGGCGGTCCGCGGCGTGCGCGAACCCGTCCGGCGCTGCGTCCCGCACGCCTGCCGGGATGCTGTCGGGGCGAGCGAGAGGGAACGATTCCTGATGCAGCGTCGAGATGGGCTTGAGCCCAGCCGCGAGGGTGTAGAGCCCTTCGTGATCGAGCCCGTACGCCAGGATGGAATCGGCCGTCGCGCGATCCGAGGCGGCGAGGGGGGAGAAGTCATAGCACGCCTCCGGCGAGAGGCCGGATGCCGGGTCGCCAGAGGTCGCGAGCGGGCGGGCGCATCCCGCCAGAGACGCGAGCAGCAGCACCGAGGCGAGGCCTCGCCAGAGACCGCGTCGCGAGGACAGGGGAGCCCGAGGGGTCATCGCGCGGCGGGCCGGATCCGAAGGTTGAGCACGTGCCCTGTGATGAGCACGACCGAGCCGACGACCGTCAGCAGGGTCTCTGCCGCCTCGCCCGCAGCTTCCCCCACGGTCACCGCCGCGACGAGCAGTGCAACACCGCCGACGAGGAGCGCAGGAATGGCCGCTCGCCGGTGACGCCGGTAGCTCGGTACAGCTACCAGCACCACGATGAGCGCCAGCACGATGGTGAGGCCGATGTGGATGTTCTCCGAGGCGGCCCACGCCAGCGCGCCGGTCGCGATGAAGGGAACGGCGAGGCAGTGGACGAGGCAGAGCGCCGACAGGAGGATCCCGGCGAAGTCGAACCGCGACGAGGAAGAGGGGGGGGATGGAGAGGCCATCAGTTTGGGGAGGTGGTGTGCGCGAGCGCCTCCTCGTAGCGGGAGAGCGGCTCGGTGCCGGAGAAGAGATCGGATCGCTCGGACGCACCGGGCGCCATGAGGACGATCGTGGGGGTGCCACTGGCTCCTAGGGAGACACCGAGGCGGAGATCGGAGGCGATCAGCGGGGCCATCGCGTCGCGCGAGATGCACTCGTCGAAGTCGACCGGATTCAGCCCTGCCTCGGCAGCGGCGCGGCGGACGAATGGGCCGATGTCGCGGAGAAAGCGCCAGTCGGGTTGGGTGGCGTAGAGGTGACGCTGGAGAGAGACGAAGCCCTCGCGCCCGCCAATCGCGCCCGCACAGAGCACCGCCTCAGCGGCGTGCGGCCCGCGCATCAGGCGCGGGAT
>JBCCPW010000209.1:0-6610 GCA_039024735.1 Bacteroidota bacterium | reverse complement strand
GGTCAGACCGGCGGACAGTTCTGCGGGCATCGCAGCAGGGTGGGTTGGTGGGTGGAAGAGAGAACAGACCGGGAGCGTCTGGAGCGCAGCCGTGCGCATCGTTCCGACGCAGGACATCCGGTCACCCTTCGCGACCAGACCGAGGCCAGGCCAGCGCGCCTCGGGGACCGCGTCCAGGAGTGCCGCCAGCGGGCGCCGCTGTTGTAGGCGCAGCGAAGGGCACTTACAGTACGACGTGAAGTGAATGGGGGCAATGCGGAGGTGTCCACGGCTTGTCCACAGGTGACAGGCGGTGTCAGCATGTGATGATCCACACCATATCCGATTCATCAAACCCCTAAAATCCGCTGTTTGACGCGATTCGAAGATCCGTTATGCAGACTTGTGCACGAACGCCCGACACTGTGGACAACAGCGCGATGTACTACATCTTTGGGCTAGACAATCACCGCTATTCCGCATCGCGACCCATAACGGAATCTCCCGGGAACGTCCGTTATCTCGCTACCGTCTCGACGGAGACGCTTCTCCCTTGCCTGTGACCTCCCCTCTCGACTCCCTTCACGTCGTCGGTGACCGCGTGCTCATCGAGCCGGACCGAGGCGAGACGCACACCGACGCCGGGCTCATCCTCCCGGCGGGCGTTCGCGCGAAGGACAAGGTGGAGGGCGGGCGCATCGCGAAGGTCGGCCCCGGCCACCTGATGGCGAACCCGGAATACTCTGACACCGAGCCGTGGGCGCCTGCGCGCGACGCGGTTCGGTACCTCCCGCTCCAGGCCAACGTGGGCGACTACGCGCTCTTCCTCAAGAAGGAAGCCATCGAGGTGGAACTGCACGGCACGACGTACCTCATCCTTCCGCACGCGGCGCTGCTGGCCCTGGTCCGGCCCGTCCACCCCGAAGACGACCCGGACTTTGCGTGACGCCGCCCGCCTCGGTGCTTCGTGGGGAGCGCTCGCGCTTGCGCTGATCGTGCTCATGGGGTGCGAGCGGCGCCCCACCGAGGCGGACGCGGGCGCGTCGACGCTCTTGACCATCGGAGAGGACGGCGTGGGGGACTTGACCAGCACGACGCCCTTCTCGCGCGAGGCGCTGGAGGCGGCGCTCCCGGCAGGCTTCGCGCTGGAGGAGAGCCGCGTGCTGGCCGAGGGCGACACCATCCCGACGCCCATTCTCTACGCCTTCCACGACGGGCACCTCGTCCTAGAGATCTCTCCCGATGCCAACGGACGACGGATCGAACGGATCGATGCGGCCAGCGCGAGGGTGGAGGGGCCGCACGGCCTGCGGCCAGGGATCGGCTTTGCCGAGGCGCGGGGCGACCGAATGCGCTGCGCGCCCGGCCGAGGCGACCTCTCGGGACGCGCGGTGTGCTCGCCTGGCAGCGGACCGTTGCGGTACGTCTTCGCCCACGGGGGCGCGCCCACGCCCGAGGCTCTCCCGGATGACGAGACCATGCAGCGGTCCATCCTGGAACGCATCGTGTGGATGGCGCCCTGATCGCGCCCGCCTCGGTGAACGAGGCGTCTGCGAAAACGGGAGGAGTCACCGAGGCGGGACCGGCTCAGTCGAGGCGCTCGTAGAGCACGCCCGAGGCGAGCAGGCGGGTGCGGACGGAGTCCACAGCCACCGCCTCGCGCTGCGCCGCGTCTCTCCAGCGATCCGCCTCGGTGGGACGGCCCCACGCCTCGTACAGCGCCACGAGGGCTCTCCTCGACGCGGGAAGCACCGAGGCGGATTCGGGACGCGGGAACGGGGACGGGGCGGCCCGAGGCGGGCGCTCGCCCGCACACGCGAGAAGCGAGCGCTCGGCCTCCGGGAACTCCCGGCGCTGCGTCTGCCAACGCCCTCGCGCGCACCCCTGGGCCTGCCACGTCGCGTGGTACGCCTCGCGCCGAGGCAACCGCGCCAGCAACGAGTCGCCCATGGCCAGCCAGCGGGCGGCGGCGGCGAGATCGCCTCGGTCGAGACTCGCGTTCGCGATGAGCTGCGCCAGTCCGACGCGGACCGGGTCCCGGTAGCGGAACCCGTCGTGCCCCTCCACGAAGGTCGCGGTGGCGTACGCAAACCCTTCGCGCGCGAGGGAGTCGGCGGCGTGCGGGTCGCCCGCGGTTCGGTACCGGGCCGCGAGCGTCTGGGTCATGAACGGGAAGTTGTTGCCCTCGGGCTGGACCCGCTGCATGGCGGTGGCCCGGCGGAGGGCTCGGATGGCGGCGATCTCGTCGTAGCGGCCATCCGAGGTGAACCCACCGCCGTAGTAGAGCGCCTCGGCGAGCTTCGGGTGGGGCGCGGTGTAGAGGCTCTCGCGCACCATCAACGTGGCGCGATGATGACGGCCCGCCTCGCGCGGGAGCCCGAGGGCCGCGTACGTGTCGCCGAGGATGTGGTGGAGGTCGGCGCGGAGATCCGGCTGATCGGCGAAGTCCGCTTCGATCTGGCGGGCGGCTTCGTCCAGCACGGCGCGGATGGGCGTGTCGGGGCCTGTGGCCTCGGCCTCGTTGTACCACCGAGCGTTCGGCGCGCGGAGGATTTGCTCGAGGAAGTCCGCGACCGCCTCGGCCCGCTCCGACTCCGACTCGGCCACCTCGGCATTCAGTCGGGCGGCCTCGGCGCTCTGCTGGGCCCGGTCGCGCTCCGCCGCGAGCCGCCACGTGAACCCACCGACCACCGCCGTCAGCACCAGCAGCATGCCCAGCGCAACGGCCACCCCCGTCCGGTGCCGACGCACGAACGACCGCACCCGCACCCCCACCGAGTCGGGACGCGCGACGACTGGCAGACCCCGCAGGTGGCGCCGCAGATCGTCGGCCAGGGCATCCGCCGAAGCGTAGCGACGGTCCGGGTCCTTCGCGAGGGCTCGCAGCACCACCGCATCCAGGTCGCCCCGGAGGGTGCGGGCACGATGGGCGGGTGCCACCTCCGACGGCCGCCTCGGTGCCGTCTCGCGGATGACCCGCTCCGTCTCCGCCGCCGTCAGCGTCGACACCTCGTACGGCCGCTGGCCTGCGAGCAGTTCGTAGAGCACCAGACCGAGCGCGTACACGTCCGTCGCGGTGGTGATCGCCTGCCCGGCGACCTGCTCCGGCGCCGCGTAGGCGGGCGTCAACGGGCCGGGGCCGGTCCGGGTCAACACCTCGTCCTCGCTGTCGAGCAGCTTCGCGACGCCGAAGTCGAGAAGTTTGACGCGGGGGGCCAGCGGGGAGGAGCCAGTAGGGAGGAGCAGAGAGCGCCGTGATTCCGGGATGCTGTCTGCCACTGGCCACTGGCTCCTCGCCCCTTCCCCGTCGGAGCCGAAGGCCACGAGCACATGCGCCGGCTTGAGGTCGCGGTGCACCACGAGGCGGCGATGGGCATACGCGACGGCGTCGCACACGTCCACGAACAGACCGAGGCGGACCGGGACGCTCAGATCGCGCGCCTCGGCGTACGTCGTGATGGGCTCGCCCTCCACGAGTTCCATCGCGAGGTAGGGCCAGCCTCGGTCCGTCACGCCGCCGTCCAGGAGCCGCGCCACGCCGGGATGATCCAGGCTCGCGAGAAGCGCGCGCTCGCGAAGGAACCGCGCCCGAAATCCTGGCCCCACGCCCGGCCGGACCAGTTTCAGAGCCGCGGTCTGGTGGAACCCGGCGAGGCCGTCCGCCTCGGCGCGCTCGGCGCGATAGACGGTGCCCATCCCGCCGTGCCCGAGCAGCGCCACCACCCGCCACGGTCCAACCACAGAACCGAGGAGGGGATCAGGCGGCTCCGACTCCCGGTCGAGCAACGGGAGGTCCAGCAGGCTCTCGCCATCGCCTCGGTGGTGAGCGAGCATCGTGCGGACCTCCGCTACGATCTCGGGCGCGTCCGCACGCGTCGCCAGCCACCCGTCGCGCTCGGCCGTCGGGTGATCCAGCGCCTCGTGGAAGAGTGCCATCACGCGAGCATGGTGTGTGGCCGGGCTCACGGGATCTCTTCGAGACTCATCTGGAGCCACGCGCGGGCCGCCGTCCAGTCGCGCTTGACCGTTGCGGGGGAGAGGCCGAGCACGTCCGCCGTCTCGGGGATGGTGAGGCCCACGAAGTAGCGGAGGTCCACGATGTCGGCCTGGCGGGCGTCGCGCGTGCGGAGGCGGTCCAGCGCCTCGCCGAGCGCCAGGATCTGCTCGGGCGGCCCGGCGCGTGCCACAACGGCTTCGTGGAGAGGCAGAGGACGCACACCGCCTCCCCGCTTCTGTGCCGCCTGATCCCGAGCATACCGGGAGAGCACCTCGCGCATGGCACGAGCCGCAATCCGAAAGAAGTGCTGTCGGTTGGCGAAATCCTGGCGTCCCCGCGCCAGCTTCTCGTACGCCTCGTGGACCAAGGCCGTCGTGTTGACCGTCTCGCTGCTTCCCTGTCTCCGCCGTTGCGCGCGGGCGACCATGCGAAGCTCCTCGTACACGAGAGGGAGGAGGGTCTCGAGGGCCGATGGATCACCCGCCCGCACCTGATCCAGTAGGTGCGTGATGTCGGCAGGGTCGGGCATTGGGAACGAGGGGCAGTCCGCTCAACATTAGCGAGCACGAAGAGAACATGGTAGGGCATGAGCCGATCCACCCCGAAACCGGAGATAGATGGAGCTCCGCAACGCGTCAGTACCGTGCCTCGCTCTCTCTGTCTCTCCGGGTTGCTCCTGCTGTCTCTGGCTCTCACAGCGTCGCCAAGGGCCCAGTCCGTCACGGACAGCGTCCGGATCGACGTGCGGGTGTACACATACCATGTGCCCGCTGCGGGCAATTTCTGGGCCTGTGGGGCCGGCGTGTACGGCACGTGGCCCGACGTGATCGCGCAGGTCGCCAACGGTCCCAGCAGGTACGAGGATTATTCGATTGTCGCAGCCGACGATGAGCGTCTCCCACCGGGACTGGGGCAGGCCACGACGAGGGAAGACGTTGGCCTCATCGTACCCGATGGGTTCTACGGTGTCACGGGGCAGGAGTCTAGCGCGACAACCCCCATTGGGGTGTACACGGCCGCATGCCAGCAGATCGAACGAGGCACCCGAGCCACCTTGAGCGGGGAGCCCTTCGGTCTGAACGGGCTGCTGTACCGGTTCACCGGGTGGTACGCCACGTTTTCCATGAACGACGGGACACCCATCGCGCTCTTCGAATGGGAGCAGACCGAGGGGCTCGATGTCGAGCTCGACGCGAGCTTCGAGAGCGAGCAGTCACGCGAGATCGATGCCACGGCACCTGGCAACAAGCGGCCCGTCGCGAGCTACGCGTGGGACTTCGGCGACGGCACTCTCGGATCTGGCGCCATTCCCACCCACACGTACACGGAGCCCGGCGACTACGACGTGACCCTGACCGTCACGGATGACGATGGGCAGCAGAACGACATCACCCAGACAGTCACAGTTGAACCTGGGGGCCTCTTGGTGTACACCCAGCCAGTGCCCACCACGGCGGCCGTCGGCGATTCCGTCTCGGTGCTGGTCTGGGTCCAGAACGAGAGCGACGCGCCCATCTACGACGTGCGCGTCCCGGGGGGGCTGTACCTGCAAGACCGCTACGCCGAGGACCTCGTGTTCTCCCGAATCGTGCAGCAGGATGTACCAACGCCCGGCTCGAATCCGCAGATGCGGCTGTTCGACGTTCTGGCCCCGGGTCAGTTGGAGCAGATCGACCTACGGTACAAGGTCGACGAGGACGATGCGCTCTACTCAGACCCCGATGACGGCAGCATCTCACGCATCCCGACGACCTGGGTCAGCCGTGTGCTCAATGTCAGCGGACGCACCGAGCCCAACAATGAAGGGAGTCCCGTTCCAGTCCGCGACCGCGATGACGATTGCGCCACAACCCCGTGCTCCAACGCGTTCGTTGTGGAGCCGTTCACCTTCGACATTGAGATCCGTACCCTCACAACCGCTGGCGACACGCGTCAGGTTCGAACGGGACTCGTGAAGGGCGGGACCTTCTCGGCATTCGATGCTGGGCGGCTCAGCACAGACGGGATCCCGCTGGTGTGCGAGAGTGGATGCATCGATGTCGAGGTGACCGTGCTGGACCAAGATGGCGATCCTGCAGCCGATGAGCAGGTCTTCATCCGAGACCGCTTCCCGGACACGGCGCGCCTTACCGGAACGACGGGCGGTGACTTCTTCTGCCAACGCCGGGCGGAGCAAACCGCTCCCTTCGTGTGCTCGGAGCCAGGACTGGGGCTGGACCTCACCACCGATGCGGACGGCAAGGTGCGAGTCTTCTACGCCGTTCCCGCTGTGGACGAGGCCACCTCGTTCGAGATTGAGGCCTCCGTCGGTGTACTCAACGAGAGAGACGACGAACGGGTCACCCTCACCGCTGAGCCCGCCGCTGTATACGAGGCCGACCACGTGGTTAGCCCGGCCAGCGACCTGTACGTCAGTGCCCTATCGAGGGTCACAGGGGCCGCCTCAACGGTCATCATCGGCGAGTACTGCGAGGGCGGCGTGAAGTGGTACCGCGACGAGGTACTCGGCACGTCGCGGCTGGCGGCCTATCAGAGGAACGCCGTCGTCGGGCGGACCAACGTGCTCAACGCCTGGACGTGTACGGTCGCCACGACGATCTACGGGTCTACGGGCCCCCTCGGTGTGGCATGGGT
>JBCCPW010000208.1:0-6621 GCA_039024735.1 Bacteroidota bacterium | reverse complement strand
GAGCGCCTACACCGACGCCCTCGCCGCGATGTGCGACGACCTCAACACGCCCGTCGCGCTGGCCGCAGGGCTTCGCGGAGCCAACGCGATCCTGGGCGTCTCGCGCCAGCCGGACGGCCTCAGCATGGAATCGGCAGAGTCAGCCCTGGCGTTCCTCAACCGGATCGATGCGCTGCTCGGCATCGTCGGCCTTGCCACCGAGGCCGACGATGCCGGGGCGGACGATCCCCTCGCGGAGCAGGTCGAGACACTGCTCGCCGAGCGCGAGGCCGCCCGTGCCGCTCGCGACTTCGCCCGTGCCGATGCCCTCCGCGACGAGATCGCCGCGCTCGGCGTGGAGGTGATGGACACCCCTTCTGGCCCCACCTGGCGCCGCACCCCCTGACCCATGCCCCTCGACGCGTCCGATTACTCTGCACTCGAAGGCGGCCTCGTCCGCATGCTCGACCGGCTCCAGGCCGAAGGCACAGCGACCAAAGATCCCGAGGCGGACCAGTTCCTCCGCGACGACCCCGGCGCGATTCTGCTGGGGTTGCTCTACGATCAGCGCGTCCTCGCCGAGACGGCCTTCGTGGGACCGCTGAAGCTGCGCCAGCGCCTCGGTCACCTCGACATGCGCCGCATCGCGGACATGGACCGGGAGGCGTTCGCGGAGGTGTTCACGGAGCCCCCGGCCGTCCACCGCTTCACGAACAAGATGGTGGACACGACGCAGGCCGTCGCCCGTGCCGTGGCAGATGACTACGACGGGGACGCCTCCGAGATCTGGCGCGAGGGCACCAACGCGGAGGTCGAGAAGAGAGTCAAGGCACTCCCGGGATTCGGGCCGCAGAAGGCCGCGAAGCTGAAGTTCTGCCTCTACTACTTCGGGCACCGGGACCTCTCGGAGTAGGCCCACCGCCTCGGTCCAGCAGTTCCGGGCGGTCGAGCTTGTGATTCCCCATCGCACCGAGGCGGAGTCGGACGCACAGCCAGTTGACTCGTCACAGGCGACGCGAGGCGCGGATCCGGCGCACGTGTGACGGCGGATCGCCGCACTGCGGCGTGCGTATCATGCCGCACTGAAAGCGCTTTCGACGATGCACGTTCTTCCCTCGCCCCACCGCCCCACCGGCCGCTTCGGCCTCGCACTCGCAGGGGGTGGGCCCGAGGGTGCCATTTACGAGATCGGCGTGCTCCGCGCGATGGACGATGCGCTTGACGGCGTGGACTTCAACGACGTGCCGATCACGGTCGGCGTCTCCGCTGGAGCGCTCGTGGGCGCCTGCCTCGCCAATGGCATCTCGACCGCCCAGATGGCACGCTCGGTTGTGCATCAAGAGCCCGGCGAACAGCCGTTCCGCCCGGAGTTGTTCTTGCGTCCGGCAGGCGCGGAGATCGGAAAGCGGCTCGCGTCCTTGCCAGGGCTCGTGCTCGGCGCACTGGCCGATACGGCTCGGCAGCCCCGCACGTACGGCCTCCTCGCGACCCTGATCGAACGCGTCAGCCGTGCCATCCCGGTGGGCGTCTTCGACAATGCGCCTCTGCGGGACTTCCTCGTGCGCCTCTTCGATGCACCGGGCCGCACCGACGATTTCCGGGACCTCGCGAACCAGTTGATCGTCGTCGCCGCCGATCTCGATGGCGGACAGACGGCCCGGTTCGGAGAGGGCGACCTCGCGGACGTGCCGATCTCGCTCGCCATCCAGGCGTCCACCGCGCTGCCGGGCCTGTACCCGCCCGTGGAGATCGACGGCCGTCACTACGTGGACGGCGTCCTGCACAAGACAGTGCATGCCAGCGTGGCGCTGGAACGGGGCGCTGAACTCGTGCTGTGCATCAACCCCATCGTGCCCGTGGACACCGCAGGCTCTGTGGAGCGGGGCGTGATGCGGCGCGGCAAGCTCGTCGACCGCGGCCTGCCGACAGTCATGAGCCAGACGCTCCGCACGCTCATCCACTCCCGCCTCGGGACCGGGATAGCGGCCTACACCGAGCGGTACGAGAACGCCGACGTGGTCCTCTTCGAGCCCACCAAGGACGACTACACGATGTTCTTCGTCAACGTCTTCTCGTTCGCGGAGCGGAAGATGGTCCTGGAGCACGCGTACGCGAGCACGCTCCGCCAACTCTCGGCCCGCCGAGAGGAGGTCGGGCCGGTCTTCGAGCGGCACGGGATCACGCTCCGCGAGGACGTGCTGGACTCGCCGCCAGACCTCTGGGAGAGCGTGGCGCTCGGGCGGAAGGGCCGCCGGGCGAAGAACGGCCGGGCGGTGATGCCGTCCACAGTCGCCACGCGGGACTTGCGCGACACGCTCGGAGAGTTGGACAGCCTCCTCGGGTAGCTCTCCCGCCTCGGCACCGAGGCGGGAGTGGTCACCCGTTTGTGCGTGGCGCTACGGTGCGATTCCCTGCCCTCCTTCGCTTTCCGCCTCGGTGAAGCCACGGTTGCGTAGCAGCGCGTCCACGTTCGGCTCACGCCCTCGGAAGTCGACGTAGGCGTCCATCGCCGGTTGCGTGTCGCCCGCCGAGAAGACGCTCTCGTAGAGCTTCTGCGCCAACTCGGGGTCGAAGATGTCACCGGCTTCCTCGAACGCGGCAAAGCCGTCGTTGTCCAGCACGCCCGCCCACAGGTAGCTGTAGTAGCCAGAGGAGTAGCCCTCGCCCGCAAACGTGTGGAGGAAGTGCGTCGAGCGGTGGCGCATCGGGATGTCCTCCAGGTTCTGGCGGCTGGCCAGCACCTCCGCCTCGAAGGCGTCGATCTGCAGCGAGGTCGGGTTGGTGGTGAGGTGATAGGCGAGGTCCACGAACCCCGAATTCAGGAACTCGACGGTGGCGAAGCCCTGGTTGAACGTGGTGGCGTTGAGGACGCGCTCCAGCAGCGCCGATGGCATCGGCTCGCCGGTCTCGTGGTGGAGAGCGAAGCGCTCCAATACCTCGGGCTGCGACAGCCAGTGCTCGTAGATCTGCGCCGGGAACTCGACGAAGTCGCGATCCACCGAGGTGCCCGCCAGTGAGGGGTACTCGGTGTTTGAAAGCAGGCCGTGCAGGCCGTGGCCGAACTCGTGGAACAGCGTGGTCGCGTCGGTGAACGACAGCAGCGCGGCTTCCCCCTCGGCGGGCTTGTTGTAGTTGCAGTTGTTCAGGATCAGCGGGATCTCGCCCGTCAACCCGTTCTGCGCGCGGAAGCTCGACATCCAGGCGCCGCCCCGCTTGCCCGGACGCGCGAAGAAGTCGCCGTAGAAGATGCCCGCGATCTCGCCATCGGCGTCCCGCATCTCCCAGACGCGCACGTCTGGGTGGTACGTCGCGATGTCGTCGCGCTCATTGAACGTGACCCCGAACAGCTGCTCGGACACGTAGAACATCGCGTCGATCATGTTGTCGAGCTGGAGGTAGGCCTTGACCTCACTCTCGTCCAAATCGAAGCGCGCGGCGCGTACTTGCTGGGTGTAGTAGCGCCAGTCCCAGGGCTCCAACTCGTGGCTGAGGCCCGCCTCGGCGATGCGTGCTTCGATGTCAGCGGCTTCCTCCAAGGCACGGTCGCGCGCGGGCCACCAGACCTGCTCCATCAAGGACATCGCCGCGTCCGGTGTGCCCGCCATGGTCCCGGCCGTGCGGTAGTGAGCGAAGGTCTCGAAGCCCAGCAGGTTCGCCATCTCCAGGCGCAGGGCGAGGATCTCGCGGATCGTGTCCTCGTTGTCGTTGTTGTTTGCGTTGGACCCGCGCTGGGTCCAGGCACGCCAGGCAATCTCGCGCTGCTCACGGTTTGGGGAGGACTGGAGGAACGGCTCCACGCTCGAGCGGGCCAGGGTGACGACGTGGCCGTCCATCCCGCGATCTGCCGCCGCCCCGGCCGCTGCCGATACGATGTAGTCTGGCAACTCCGCCACGTCCTCGGCGCTCAGTTCGAGCGTCCAGGCCTCGCGGTCGGCCTGCTCGTTCTGGGCAAACTGGGTGTAGAGCCCGGCCAGCGAGGAGCGGATCTCGGCGAAGCGCTCGCGGTCTGCACCGTCTAGCTGCGCACCCGCTCGGATGAAGTCCTCATGGGTGGTTTCCAGCAGACGCAGTTGCTGCGGTTGCAAGTCCAGCGTCTCGCGTGTCTGATAGAGCGCGTCGATGCGCGCGAAGAGGTCCGGGTTCAGCGTGATGGAGGCGCTGTGTGCCGCGAGGCGAGGGCTCATCTCGCGCTGGATCGCGCGGATCTCGTCGTTCGACGCCGAGCTGGTCAAGTTGAAGAAGACGCGCGAGATGCGACCCAACTCACGTCCCGACTGCTGCATGGCGAGCAGGGTGTTGTCGAAAGTCGGCGCCTCCGGATTGGACGCAATCGTCTCGATCTCGGCGCGATGCGTGGCCAAGGCCACATTATAGGCCGGCAGGAAGTGGGCCTCCTCGATGACATCCAGCGGGGGCGTGCCGAACGGCGTGTCCCACGCCGCCAGCAGCGGATTGTCGTCGATCATGGCCGACGCAGCCTCGGCCATGGCGCGATCGCTATCGTCAGGCAGTTGGGCGGTTGTGCATGCCACGAGGAGCAGAAGGGGCGTGAGGAAAAGCAGCAGTCGGAGGGAGGCCATCGGCGTCGGAATGAGGGTGGGCCCTCAAACGCGTCGCTCGTTTCCTGGGTCCCTTTCCAGAGGGTCCGACGGTCTCTGCTGGTTCCGAATCGCTCGCCGGACGAAGTGGGCCGGTTCTCGGGGAACAGGCAGTCCGCCTCACGTTTTTTCCGCCTCTGTACCGAGGCGGAAAAACCTACAGCATCACCTCGTCCACGTAGCACCACCCCCAGCGCTCCCCGGGCTCGATGCTCTTCATGATGGGGTGACCCGTCTCGTGGAAGTGCTTCGTGGCGTGCTTGTTCGGCGACGAGTCACAGCAGCCGACGTAGCCGCATGTCATGCAGATGCGGAGATGGACCCATCGGTCGCCCGTCTTGAGGCAGTCCTCGCAGCCCTGCGCACTTGGGTAGACCTCCTGAATGTGGTCCAGATGCGAGCACTCGACGTTCGGTTTGGGCGTGAGCGTGACCGTCTGCGTCGTGTCGATCCAGTCGGCGCGTTGCGTCGGTTGCTCCGGGAGAGGGGGGAGGCCGTCGCCCCGCCTCGGTGCGTCCGAGGTGCGGAAGAGGTCAGCGGAGCGGATGAAGCTGTCGGCGTGACCGCCCATCAACACGCTGTCGCCCGGCTGAAGCGTCTCGCTGCCCTGCGGCTCGCGAAGGAGCGTTCCGTCGCGGTCGATCTGGATGACGTGGAGCAGCCGCTCATCCAGCCCGAGGTCGGCCAGTGAGCGGCCCGAGGCGGGAGTGCCCTCGCGAATGGTGATCGTGCGCGTCGAGAAGCACTCGTCGTTGAGTTCGCACTCCACAGCGGGCGAGCCCATCATCTCGTCCTCCAGCGCCTCGTAGGTGCCGCGCCGGAGCGCCTCTTCGTGTCGTAGGATCTCGTCGGGCTCCACCTGATAGTGCCGCAGGATGTCGTCGAAGAGCCCCACGACGGCCTCCATCTGCACCGCGATAGCCCGGTCGCAGCCCGATTCCACGAGGTGCTCGGCGTCAGCCACAGTAGGCGCACACGCCACGATGCGCGTGGTGGGGGAAAGGGCGCGGGCCACGCTCACCACGCGATGCGCCATCTGCGGGTTGTCGTCGGGCACGACGAGCAGCTTGGCGCGCTGAAGCCCGACGGCCTCCAGGATGAACTGCTTGGCGTAGTCCCCCCGGAGGACACGCAGGCCGTCCGCCTCCGCCTCGGTGGCGCCCTGGGGCGAGAGCGTGACGATCACGAACGGGATGCCGGAGCCGTCGAGAACGTGGACCAGCTTGCGGGCGGCGTTGCCGTAGCCTGCAATGATGGTGTGGTTTTCCAGGTCCGCGAAGTGCTCGCCGTTGACCTCGTGGGGGTCCTGTTCCGCTTTGCCCTCGTCCCGCTCGCGGAGCTTGGCTGTGAGGCGGCCGGACATCGGCGCGATGACGGGTGTGAGTGCCATCAGCACAACGGTCGCCGCGATGAACGCCTGCGCGCCGTCCTCGCCCATCCCGAGGGGGGAGAGCCCCGCCTCGCGTCCGGCACGCTCCAGCACGAAGGAGAACTCGCCCACCTGCGCCAGCCAGAGCGCGCCCGCTGCCGCGACAGGCGTTGCGGTGCCGTTGATCTTGAGCGCCGTGTAGGTCACGGCGAGCTTGATCACGAAGACCGTCGCGATGATCCCGAGCACCAGCGGGAGGTTGGCGAGCATGTAGCCCACGTCCAGCAGCAGCCCCACCGAGACGAAGAACGTCGCGCTGAAGAGGATCTGGAGCGGCATGATCTCGCTCATGGCGTGCTCGCTGAACCGGCTTTCGCTCACGACGAGCCCTGCCAGGAAGGCGCCCAGCGCGATGCTCACGCCCGCCAGCCCGACGAGGTAGGCCGTCCCGAGGCAGATCGCCATGATGGTCAGCAGGAACAACTCCGGCGAGCAGGTCCGCGCTACGATCTCCAGCAGCGGTGGCAGAAGGCGACGCGCCACCACCAGCACCACCGCGATGATGAGGGCGGCGGTCCCGAGGGCCTGCGCCAACTCCAGGCCGCTCACGCTCTCGCCCCCGGCGCCGCTTCCGAGCGCAGGCACGAGCAGCACCATCACGATCACCGCGAGGTC